>DAAJ01000125.1:296-4955 GCA_001701115.1 Bacteroidales bacterium GP2 | reverse complement strand
ATATGACCCCTCAATTTTTCGCGCAGCAAGTTGCCGCAGCAGAGAAAAAACTAAATGATTACCTTGACAACATCGCTCCTAAGCAAGTGGGAAACCTCGCTGTAGGGCATTTCAAGGAGAATTTCCGTAAAGGAGGCTTTGTCAATGACGGGCTTCATGAATGGAAACCAGCCAAGCGGCAGGGCACTGTTCGAGGTGCTGCGGGAAAATATACCCCGCTGCTCTCCGGGCGCAACCACCACTGTCACCCAAAGATGCACAAATTCACATGGCACAAATACTACGAAGCGAAGGGAGGCAATATTGGCAACAAGAGCAAGGCGATGGAAACTCCGGAGGCTATGTAATGGACAAGGCTCGCACTCACGAAGTTGTGATTAGTGGAACAAAGTTACAAAAAATGAAAGCAATTTCTGTATAGCCCATAGTCGATATGACTCGTGGAATAAATTTTCTTTTATTTAGCTGCTCAGTTTCCCATATTTTATTTTACCAGACTGGATCAGAGCTGCGAGAGGGCTCCGGTGGTGGAATCCATCACATAACCTTTGACTACAACATCCTTCGCCATAAGAGGATGATTTTTAATCAAGTCAACTGTTTCACGCACAGCATCATCAGTATTGTCAAACCCATGCAGCCAACTTTCAAGGTCAATGCCGCAATGCTTCATCAGGCTTATATTGCTTTCAGGTATTCCGCGTTCCTTCATCAGATGGAGCATTTCGCGGCTGTCCATACCCTGCACTCCGCACTCCGTATGCCCTATTACCATAATCTCAGTAACACCAAGCTCATACACGGCAACAAGAAGGCTACGCATCGTGCTGTCAAATGGATTAGTAATGGTTGCGCCGGCGTTTTTAATAACCTTCACATCACCGTTGCGGAAACCGAGTGCTGCTGGCAGGAGCTCTACCAATCTGGTATCCATGCAGGTAACAATCGCAATTTTACGGTTAGGATACTTGTCTGTGAGAAATTTCTCATAGCCGCGAGCCTCAACAAACTTTCTGTTATATTCCAGAATCTCGTTTATCATACACTTTATTTTTAAGCACTGTTCATCACAAAATTAGTCAAAGATTGATTCCCATCAAATATAAAAACGGAATTTTAGCTAACTTTGCCATCAGCAAATAAACCATATCCGATAGAAACAGCAAAATGGAGGTAGTCTACGAAGACAATCACATAATAGTAGTCAACAAGGTCCCAGGAGAAATAGTGCAGGGAGACAAAACAGGCGATACCCCTCTTGTTGACACTGTAAAGCAATATATCAAAGAGAAATATGCCAAACCCGGCAATGTATTCTGCGGGGTGGTGCATCGTCTCGACCGTCCTGTGAGCGGGCTTGTTGTATTTGCAAAGACCTCCAAGGCGCTTGCACGCATGAATGAGATGTTCCGCAAAGGGGAAGTAAAGAAAACCTATTGGGCTGTCACGGCTGGAATGCCCGAAAAACCGGAAGCGAGGCTTGAAGGATATATCAAATCGGTTGAGCGAAACAACAAAAGCTACCTCTACCCTACTCCGGTTCCCGACTCAAAGGCAGCGGCATTGTCTTACCGGCTTATCGCCAGCGGAGACAATTATAACCTCCTGGAAGTAAACCTTGAAACCGGAAGGAAACATCAAATCAGGGTGCAACTCGCCTCAATAGGCTGCCCGATCAAAGGAGATTTGAAATATGGAGCCAAGAGGAGCAATCCAGACGGAGGAATATCCCTTATGGCACGCAGAATCCAGTTTATTCATCCGGTCAGCGGAAAAGAGATTGATTTGACTGCACCTGTGCCTGATGAAAAACTCTGGCACGACCTCGAGGCAAAAACCACTGGCTGACAAAAGGCATCAAACCTGCTCGATGCCGCATACCGGCGCCGGAGCAACATAATAATTCAGCCAATTATTGAAAAGAAGCCGTGAATGTGCACGCCACTTGACAACAGGCGGCAAATCCGGATTGTCAGCCATATAGTAATTTTTCGGTATCTGCGGATTCATACCCTTGCCTAAATCACGATGGTACTCCGTGTCAAGGGTAAGTGGGGAATATTCCGAATGCCCCGTTATATAAAAATCTTTTCCTCCTTTCTCACCTATTATATATATGCCGGCATCCCTGCTTGACGCGATAATATCCAGTTCACCGCACGATTCAACCTCATCGCGGTCGAACCCGATAAAACGGCTGTGGGGCACATAAAACTCATCATCAAATCCGCTCAGCAACTTTACTTCCGGCATATCGGCATTATGCGCAAATACTCCCGATATTTTAGTGCCATATAGCTTTTTGCTTATGCCATAGCGGTAATAGAGCCCGGCAAAAGCCGCCCAACATATATAAAGGGTTGACCTGACATATTTCTTTGCGCCGTCCATCACCCTCTTTAACTCCTCCCAATAGTCCACATCTTCAAAATCGACCCTTTCAAGAGGAGCGCCGGTAATTATCAGACCGTCAAACTGGTCCTCTCCCAAATCTGTGAACTTTGTATAAAACTTTGCAAGATGCTCTGCCGGAGTGGTTTTGGAAACATGGCTTGACGGCTCAATCAAAGTAATCTCAACAGGCAATGTTGAAGAACTCAGCAGACGTATGAGATCCGTCTCTGTCGTTATTTTTATCGGCATGAGGTTCAGCACCGCGATCCGCAAGGGCTTAACAGCCTCCGGTTGCTTGATAACATCTATCCCTTCACTATTAAGGAAACCTATTGCAGGAAGTCCTGCCTGTACCCGTACACCCATCAGTCAAAAAAATCAGATACTATCGAATCAATCTTCTGCTCAACAACCTCGTCAAGGATTTTACGGCGTTGCTTCTCCAGAGCGGCACGTGTAGCTTCGCCGGGAGTTACTGCAACAAGTTTTGCCGTGCCTTTGTCCACAGTTTCCTTCACAACCATCGCAGTCACCTCCTTGGCTTGCTGTTTCCCTTTCTTTTCGGTTCCGGCAATGAGCACATCATCACCTTTATCCGGCTTCTCTACCGAGGGTACCCCTTTAGGCGCATCACTTTTCTGCTTGCCCCCTTTGCCAGAGACCATTGCGTAATATTGCTCTACCCTGCCACATGAATGGTATGTCTTGGCATAATACGCTTCTGTAAGCGGGCTTATTACCACACCCTTGCTGGTTGAAGCATGAATCATATTGCCCTCACCGATATACATGCCAACATGGGTTATCTTGCTGCTCCCTGACACCGTTGTAAAGAAAACAAGGTCGCCCGGCTCCAAATCAGACTTATTTAGCTTCCTGCACCACTCCCCTTGCTGCGCGGAACTCCTCGGCAGCTTGATTGACAATGCGTTGTTGAAAACCATGCACACAAACCCGCTGCAATCAACTCCGCTCTTGCTATTTCCCGCATAGCGGTACGGAGTGCCTAGCCAACTGTCAGCCTCCTTGAGAAGAGTTTTTGTAGGATCTGCCATTGAAGATGTCACCTTGACATGCTCCGGAACGCTCTTTTTCACCTGAACCGATGATGCGGCGGTGCTTTTTGCCGCTGTGACACTGTGCCGGCTTGAGTGGCACGAACTAACCAACAGACAGACCACTGACACAAGCACGAATATGCCGTAACGGCACATTTTATTATATAGCATGGATAAAGTCATGCCACAAATTTACAACTAATTCCGCTACTGCAATGACAAAATGTCACATTATTCAACGATATGCACCACATTTTCACATTTTTAGCGTGAATTTTATTTAAACAGGCGTTGCCCACTCTTAAATCCGTTTAAATTACCGTTTTTTAAAACGCCTTTAGAATCCGTTAAATGTTTCTTGCACTATATTTGCCACAAAACTGATAAAAACATTTGACCAATCAACAAAAAAGAATATGAAAAAATCCATCCAGCCATTATTGCTTGCAGGTGCTCTTGCTGTGGTTTTCACAGCAACGGGCTACACCATTTCCAAGGTTACAAGCACCCAGGACGATAATGAATCTACCGTTCTCCTCTCCTCCTCAAACCCCGCTATGCAAAGCGGCAACGTGTTTACCGTAGCTTCCCATCCCGCTACCGACACCGACTTCACCCAGGCGGCAGAAAGCACCATCAACGGTGTTGTCAGCATCAAGAGCTACGCTACCCCGCGAGTTTCCCAGCAGGGATTCTCTGACCCATTTTTTGAATTTTTCTTCGGAAGCCCCAACCAGCAGCAGCCCCGCCGCCAGCAGCAGGAGCAGAAGCAGCAGCCAATGGGGCTCGGCAGCGGCGTGATTATCTCGGCAGACGGATATATCGTAACAAACAACCATGTGATTGATGGCGCTGAGAAACTGGAAATCACCCTCAACGACAACCGCACATTCAATGCTACAGTCATAGGCGCTGACCCGACAACCGACCTTGCATTGATAAAGATTGAGGCTAAAGACCTGCCGGTTATTCCGTTTGGCGACAGCGACGCGCTCAAAGTGGGTGAATGGGTGCTTGCCGTCGGCAATCCTTTCGGCTTCACATCAACAGTCACCGCAGGAATTGTAAGCGCAAAAGCGCGTTCAATATCACAGGCTACAAACAGCCGCCGCATGGGCATCGAGTCATATATCCAGACTGATGCCGCTGTCAATCCCGGCAATTCCGGCGGCGCGCTGGTGAATCTCCGCGGAGAGCTTGTGGGCAT
>DAAJ01000125.1:0-125 GCA_001701115.1 Bacteroidales bacterium GP2 | reverse complement strand
GTTAACGACGGTCTGCTTGTTGAGGAAGTTGTTGACCGCAGCGCGGCTAAAGCTGCCGGCATCCTCCCCGGCGACGTGATTATAGCGCTTAACGGCAAGGAAACCCACAACACCGCCCAGCTCAT
>DAAJ01000007.1:7702-7869 GCA_001701115.1 Bacteroidales bacterium GP2 | reverse complement strand
CCCACAGGACGGCGTGACGGTGCCTTCGGCTTAGCCTGCAATTCTGCGAGGGTTGGGTTTATCGCTTCAATTTGTGCGCGGGTATCTTCGTTTATGTCATTGTAGTCTGCGAAAATCTCTTCTAAATCCTGTTTGAGTTCATTGAAGTTCTTTTCAAGGGTCGAAAG
>DAAJ01000007.1:7357-7652 GCA_001701115.1 Bacteroidales bacterium GP2 | reverse complement strand
GCACGCATAATGCCCATATTGATTTGAATTGCCGTCTTTGAATTGAGGACACTTGAGAGCATAGCAACCCCAAGTTCGGTAAAAGCGTATGGGTGGCGCCTCATTCCCATCTTGATGGAATTGGATATCACAATTTGTGATTTCCAAATTTCAGTCTCACTTTCAGTAAGCTGAAACATGAAATCTTCCGGGAAACGTTCGGCATTTCGTTTTACAGCCTGATTCAATGCTCTTGTTTCTACCCCATACAATTCAGCGAGGTCACGGTCGAGCATGACTTTTTGCCCTCTTATCT
>DAAJ01000007.1:7129-7340 GCA_001701115.1 Bacteroidales bacterium GP2 | reverse complement strand
TCTGTATTAACTGTAGCTCGTTCATGGTTGGTCTTATGTGAAAAGTTATAATGACTTTTTGTTTTTGGACTGGAAAAAGTCCTACAGGCGGGATGGTGAAAACGATTATTATTGTTTATGGTTATGATTTTGCTGCTAAATAAAAACAAACCCCCTCATCCATAGTGGATAAAGGGATTAGCTTGTACCTCCGAGGGGAATCGAACCCCTA
>DAAJ01000007.1:248-7111 GCA_001701115.1 Bacteroidales bacterium GP2 | reverse complement strand
CTATTCTATCCGTTGAACTACAGAGGCAGTCTTTGGCGTGTAAATTCCAAACTGACCACAAAGGTAGGAGTTATTTTCGAGAGAGACAAATGAATCTGTATTTCAATCCTGTTTTTGGGTCAGTTTGCCATGATTCCGTCTCTTCATTCCATTGTGTCGGATCTATTTCGGGGAAAAAAGTGTCGGCATCGGGGCGGGTAGCATCAATCTGTGTTATGTACAGTTTGTTGGCGAGCGGAAGCGCCTGCCTGTAAATTTCCGCACCTCCGATAATCATGGCTTCGTCTGCATCGTAAGCAAGTTCGATTGCATCCTGTAGGGATTCTGCTGTTTCCACTCCAGGATATGTGTATTCCGGATTCCTTGAAACTACAATGTTTTTTCTGCCTGGCAGTGGTCCATTCGGCAGGGATTCAAACGTTTTTCTGCCCATTATTACCGGTTTGCCCATTGTTATTTCCTTGAAGTGCTTCAGGTCGGCACTGATGTGGAAGGCAAGGTTTCCTGCGGCGCCAATTGCATTGTCGGCACCGATTGCAACGATAATCGAAATGTTTGTCATACAGCTACTATTCCTTTAATGTGTGGATGCGGGTCGTAATCTTCAAGTGTGAAGTCTGAATATTTGAAGTCGAAAATATTTTTCACCTCGGGGTTGAGAATCATTTTGGGCAGATGCCGTGGTTCTCTTGACAGCTGTTCCTGCACCTGGGCGAAATGGTTTGTATAGATGTGCGCATCGCCGAGGGTGTGCACGAAATCCCCGGCTTTAAGTCCAGTGACCTGCGCAACCATCATGAGGAGAAGGGCGTAGGATGCGATGTTGAAAGGCACTCCGAGGAAGCAGTCGGCACTCCGCTGGTAAAGCTGTAGGCTAAGCCTGCCGTTAGCCACATAGAACTGGAAAAATGCGTGGCATGGCGGCAATGCCATGTTAGGTATATCCGCAACATTCCATGCGCTAACAATGATTCTGCGCGAGTCAGGATTATGTTTTATAGTTTCAATCGCCTCTGTAATCTGGTCGATGACTCCGCCTTTGCCGTCGGGCCATGAACGCCACTGATAGCCGTATATATGCCCGAGGTCGCCGTTTTCGTCAGCCCATTCATTCCATATCCTCACCCCGTTTTCCTGAAGGTATGCAACATTGGTATCACCTTTCAGGAACCATAGAAGTTCGTGGATTATCGACTTGAGATGGAGCTTTTTTGTTGTCAGGAGCGGGAAGCCGTCTTCAAGGTTGAAGCGCATCTGGTAACCAAAGATGCTCCTTGTGCCGGTTCCGGTACGGTCGGACTTGTCAGTGCCGTGCAGCTCTATCGTGCGCAGGAGGTCAAGATATTGTTTCATTATTAATAGGATTTTCAGTTGTGGAATTACATGTGTTGCCCGGAGCTGAATGTTCAAGTGTAGGTTCTGGCAAAACCGGTTTTACGCTCTGCATCATGGGTATGGAGAGCTGTTTACGCCGGTATGTGTAGTGGATGGCATCGTTAGGGCATACATTGATGCAGTTGAAGCAGTCAACACATCTGCTTCCGTCTACAACATGGTCATTCAGGTTTATGCAGCAGCTTTTGCATACATCCACGCATTTGCGGCATTGGATGCATTTGTCTGTATCAATCTCAATCTGGAATATTGAGAATCGGCTGATGAATCCGAGCGTTGTGCCTACAGGGCATACTGTGTTGCAAAGCAACCGTCCCTTTGAAGCAGCGAGCGAACAAACGAGCACGAGAGTGATTGCGGCAACCGACGCTCCAGCCCATCCTGTCATTGCTTTTGCCGCTACGCTGTTCCACCATGGCAATGGAGAGGGGAGGGAAGTCCCGGAAACAAATGAGAAAACAGGATTGAAAAGGTCGCGGCATATACGGTTGTATGCCGTATACGGGTCGATAATGGATGGAATGGTGAAATATCCTGCCATCAGGCATGCCAGCACGAGGATGAGAATAAGATATTTCAGCCGTGTTGTGGGAAATGTGTAACGGTAGCAGCGGGGTGAGATTTTCTGACGTGCGCAAGCGGCAATATCCATCACTGTGCCGACCGGGCACACTGTTGAGCAATATATCCTTCCGAAAACCAGGGTGATTATCAACCAGCTTACAAATACCGCAAGGCTGAATGTCATTACCGCAGGAAGAAACTGGATGCTCTCCATCCACTGTGCAACTCCCGGTATGGCAAGCGGTGCCGCGGTGAGCGCCGCAGTAAGGACAAGGAGAAACATCAGCGAGAGCGTGATGCGAGCTATTTTAAGAAACTTGTTCATTAAGCCTTTGCACGCGGGCGGCATTGTTGCGCCCGCGATTGCAAAGGTAGCAATTTTTTTACTCGTATCGGCGGCAGCGCAAGCTGTAAATGCCGATGACGATAAAGCATATCAGCGGGAGCGTGAAAGATACGTTTACCGCAGGGTGGGACATGATTGTGCGGCAGTCGATAATCATTCCCTGAAGCGGTGGCATTAACGCTCCGCCGACAATCGCCATTACGAGGAATGCGGCTCCGAGGGATGTATCTCCGGCATCGACATTTTCAAGCGCAATACCGTAGATGCTCGGGAACATGATAGACATGAACGCGCTTACGGCGACAAGGCATATCAGACCGGCAAATCCGACTATCAGAATCGCTCCGAGGGTGCATGCGGCAGCGCAAGCAGCGAATATCCCGAGCAGCGCAGTGGGGCGGAAGAATCTCATGAGCATTGTTCCCGTAAAGCGGAAACAGAGGAAGAGAATCATGGCGAGGATATTATAGTTCTGCGCTGTGGCTTTTGAAATCCCGAGGTTGTCGGCGTACTGGATAATGAATGTCCATGTCATAATCTGCGCCGCAACGTAGAACATCTGTGCTATTACCCCTTCGCGGTACTCACGGTTTGCAAGCAGATGTTTCAAGGTGGTGCTTGCAGAGCAGTGTTCATCCTGTCCCTGTGTTTTGGGCATTTTCACGAGGGCTATGATGACGAACATAGCAACGACAATTATGCCGATTGCCACATATGGGTCACGGATAACAGCAAGGTCGTGGACGCGGATATCTGCTTTTTCTGCAGCAGACAGTGCCGGGAATATTATTTCTCCTGCTGCATTTCTCGCGTCAGAGATAAGGTTCGGGAGCACGATGAGGGAAGCGACCGCCATTCCGCAAAGTGACCCGAGGGGATTGAATGCCTGCGCGAGGTTGAGCCGCCGGGTTGAGGTTTCTTTGCTGCCAAGTGATAGGATAAACGGGTTTGCTGTGGTTTCAAGGAATGCAAGCCCGAAAGTGAGGACGTAAAGCGAAATGCAGAAGAATGAAAATTCCTCCAGGTTTGCTGCCGGAATGAACATGAATGCTCCTACAGCATAGAGGGCGAGCCCGAGCAATATGCCTTTCTTGTAGCTGTATTTGCGTATGAAAAGTGCCGCCGGTACCGCCATGGTGGCGTATCCGCCATAGAAAGCGAACTGAATCAGTGACGCTTTAGTAGCGGAAAGTTCCATTACTGTCTGGAATGCCGCAACCATCGGGTTAGTGATATCATTAGCAAAGCCCCATAGAGCAAAAAGCGATGTAATCAGTATGAACGGGATTAAATACTTTTTTTCTACGAGCGGAGATTTTTTCAGAGTCCTGCTGTCTGATGTTTCCATGGTTAAAAATGAGGGGAGAGGAGGATTTGAGGTTAAACGGTTATTTTGCTTATGTCGATGCCTGCTGTCTGCGCCTGCATCAGTATGTTTCCTATTGCTGTCGCTTCGGATGGACCTATTGCCACTTCAAGACCTGTTGCCTGTCGGGTAAGTTCGGTCAGGAGCTTGTTTTTAGCCCCTCCTCCCATTATGACGAGTTTTTTCAGCGGCA
The DNA here is from genome assembly GCA_001701115.1 of Bacteroidales bacterium GP2. Classification (GTDB taxonomy): domain Bacteria; phylum Bacteroidota; class Bacteroidia; order Bacteroidales; family Muribaculaceae; genus Paramuribaculum. Next base: position 3,247 of record DAAJ01000007.1, on the reverse strand, counting down.
CAGGCAGAAGTGAGTTCAGTCCTTCAATGCCTTTCTTGTATCGCTCGGCGAGTGAACGGCACACGACCATTACAAAGTCAGCTTGGGTCAGCGGCGCCTCAAGTGCATGGCGCTTGCAGTATTCAAGGATTGCGTGCTGCATGTTGAACGATGTGGCAAATTCGGGTGCGTCCACGTCAATGACTGTTTTGCATCCGCTTTGCCCGGCGGCTTCAATGAGTGCCGGATATCCCGGGAACGTGCCCTCTTTCTCCCACTGCTCCACGAGCCGCTGAAGAATCCATAGCCCGGTGATGTTCTGGAGAAGGCGGATTTTGAATGCCACAGCCCCTTCATTTGTAAATCCCGCTTCCATGGCTTCTTTTGTCAGCACCGGTTGCTCAATGAGTGCCCCGAGAAGCGACCATGTGCCGGAGCTGAGGAATGCGTCGGATGTATCACCTCTTGTGACAGCGAAAACAGCGCTTGCAGTGTCGTGAGACCCAACTGCCACCACAGGAATCTGGTAGTCCGCTCCTATCTCATCAAGCACGGGCTTGGTGAGGTAACCGGTGATTGTGCCGGGGGCGACAATTTCTCCGAAAATCCTTTCGGGAAAGCCGCATTTGCGAATCAGTTCCCTGTCCCATGTCCTTGTGGAAGCATTTAGCATCTCGGAGGTAGATGCAATGCAGTATTCGTTTGCCGGAACACCGGTGAGGAAGTAAGCGAACAGGTCGGGAGTAAACAGCAGATGCTCCGCTGCTTCGAGAATCCACGGTGAGTTGTCGCGGATAGCCATAAGGCGGAAGAGGGTGTTGATAGGCATGACCTGTGTGCCATTAACCGCATAGTGCTCTTCCCTGCTTGTTTTTTCAAAAAACTTGTCGGGATAGGGGAGGGTAGCGGTATCACGGTAGCAGACAGGATTTGAAAGTAGGTTTCCAGCCTTGTCAATCAGCCCGAAATCCACACCCCATGTGTCAATGCCTATGCTGAGAATCCGATAGCCTTGGCGCACAGCCTTGTGCAGACCGTTTTTAAGCTCCGAGAAAAGGTAAGGGAAATCCCAATATACGGTGTTTCCGAGTGTAACGGGTCCGTTTTTGAAGCGGTGGATTTCATTGAGTTGCAGCTGACCGTCGGCGATGCAGCCGGCAATAACTCGCCCGCTGCTTCCGCCGAAGTCTGCCGCTATGAAAGCGTCTTTCATTTTTTGCCGTTGATATAAACGTCCAAATCAGAAATCTCTGCCGGTGTGAGAGGGTTCACGTTCTTGCCGTTGAGCACCGCAATGCGGCACGCCATTTCAAAGAACATAGCCCTTTCAAACGCCTGGTTGAAGTCTGCGCCGCATACCACCTGTCCGTGCTTGCGGAGCATTACCGAATTGCAATTTGTCATTTCGGCAACAACATGCTCAGCAAGTTCAGGTGAGCCGGGACGGAAATATGGAATCATTGGAATCGGATTGCCTACATGGATAGGCACTTCCGCAGTGAAATTGAAATTCTCAGGAAGATTTTCCATGCACGCAACTGCAGTTGCATAGGGTGACTGGAAGTGCAGCACAACGTTCACTTCGGGACGTTTGCGCATTACCCCCATGTGGAAAACGCTCTCCATAGAGGGTTTTACTCCGTTGAGCACCTGTCCGTCAGAAAGACGGCACACAGATACTTTTTCAGGAGTAAGCTCCGGAACCCATGAGCCGGTGCCAGAAATCAGCACTTCTTCACCGATACGCCATGACAGGTTGCCGCTGCTGCAAATTGTAAGTCCTGCTTGTCCTACTTTGTGCGCATAGCCCACAAAAGTGTCAATTTGTTCTTTAGTAGCCATAGCACACCTTATTATTTATAGATAGGACCATAGTTTTTGCATGCGCGGTAGTCTGCGCCTTCCTTGTCCATGCCGAATGCGTTCCATGCTGAGGGGCGGAAAATTTTCTTATCCTCAACATTGTGCATGCACACCGGGATGCGAAGAATAGATGCAAGGGTAATGAGGTCTGCGCCGATGTGTCCGTAAGAGATGGCACCGTGGTTAGCGCCCCAGTTGTTCATTACAGAGTAAACATCCTTGAAGGGGTCGCGGTCTGGCATAAGCCTGGGCACGAACCATGTGGTAGGCCAGGTGGGATCAGTGCGTTTGTCGAGCAAGCGGTTGATTTCCGGGTCGATTTCCACAGTCCAGCCTTCTGCAATCTGTAGAACCGGACCGAGTCCTTTGACAAGGTTGAGTCGTGACATAGTCACAGGCATTCCGCCTTTTGATAGGAAGTTGCTTGAGAAACCGCCGCCACGGAAGTAGTCGCGGTTAGCAGGATACCATGTTGTAGCCTTGAGGCAAGCCTCTGCGTCGGCATCGGTCATTTCCCAGAACTCCTTCATCACGGGCTCACCATTTTCATTGGTAATGGCACCGGTAGCGTCCAGAGTGGTGGCGCCGGAGTTGATCAGGTGGATCACACCGTTCTTGGCAAGACCGGTGAGCTCCTTACCGGTAACACGCTTTACAGCCTCGGGGCTCCAGTATGTGCGTACGTCAGAGAACATCTGTGCACGGTTGGTGAGCAGGTGACCGAAAAGCATGGCGACACCGTTGCAGGCATCATTTTCAGTAGCTACTACGAAAGCTTCACGAATACCGTTCCAGTCAAATGACGAACACATGAGAGCCTCGGCATAGTCACCGTTGGGGAAATGATCGGTCCACTGACGCTGACCCTGGAAACCGGCAGCGATAGCGTTGTGACCGATAGCCTCTTCCTTGAAGCCGATTTCGAGCAGTTTCGGATTACCATGCATGAGATCCTTCATGATGATCATCATCTTCACTACGAACTCCCAGTCCTTCTCGAGCTCCTCGCGTGACTTGGCCTTCACAGTGTTCTTGATATCCTTGCCTTCATTTGGCTTGCAGTATTTCTCAGTCCAGGCCATTGCCTTGGCATACTCCTCCTTGTCGTAGATGCCTTCATCCATACGGCGGATGAACTCAGAGAGGTCGATTGATTC
>DAAJ01000007.1:0-160 GCA_001701115.1 Bacteroidales bacterium GP2 | reverse complement strand
GCGCATGTTGGCAACGGCAAGGGCAGCCTTGGCAAATCGGAGAATTTTTTCTTCAACGTCGGCGGGTATAGTGTTGTCGTCGAGATCCTGAACATCGTGGCCATAGATGCCGAAAGCGGGAAGACCCTTCTGAGCGTGAGCGGCAAGAACGGCAGCCAGA
>DAAJ01000073.1 GCA_001701115.1 Bacteroidales bacterium GP2 | reverse complement strand
TATTTCACTTTTAAATGAAATACCGCAATTTTTCAGAGAACTGCATGTATTGAAAATATGATGGCAAGGCATTTCGATAATGTTTTCACCTCGTGATAGATGGATCCACGACTTTTGGCAACGTGATATATAAGTTGAAATTAATCCACCCTAACCAACCTCTTATAAATCAATCGATAATAATTTTATTTGAAAATAATCTTGAAAATATTTGGATAATTACAATATAACGTTGTAACTTTGCCGCAGATAATTAAACAGTCTTACTAATAAAACACACCATTATGAGAACAAACAATCAATTTAATTTCAATTTGCTTTGGCATGATGCCCTCAGCAATTATCCTGTTTCCTTGCAACAGGAGGTCTTTACTGCAGTAATTAAGTATGCGGCGTCTGGCATTATAACGGATTTACATGATCCTCGTGCACAAATGGCGTTTGATTTCATCCGCACTGAGATAGATGCGCGACAAACCTGTGAAAACAAGGTTGCAGCCGACATTGCCGCAAACAATAAACAAGAAATTGTATCATCTCCGGAATGCCTTGAGCCAAAAGAAACTGCTCCAAAGGAAACCACACCTGTAAATAAACTGAAAGCAACCAAACGTGTAGATGATTTTGATTCCATGTACAAAGACTACTTAATGGACGAGGAGGATTACATAGACGAAGATGACGAAGATGATTACATGGACGAAGAAGACGAGGATGACTATATATATGATGAAGAGGATTTTGTACCCATGTATGATTTCTTATCTCTTGATGATTTTGAACCGGTATGCGGCATGGTATCGGATAAATCCTTGAAATTACCCATTAACCACCGGAATGATGAAAATTTTCAACAGAGACGCACAGATGTAAAAGTGCCGGTCAACAAGGAATCCGACATACCGGCAATGAGTAAAAAACCGCAGCACAATGATTCATTGCGCAATGAGTTGCGGATGCTAAAAAAGACGTTCCGGTTGCCTTTTAGCGCTAAAGCTACCCCCATTACCCCTATGGGCGCGGCATGCAGCAGAGACGGACCTATAAAACTCAGAAGCCGAAAGCAATATTGTCAACATAGAAGGTAAGCCCCTCTGTGCCAATAAACGGCTCGCCGTTGCCACTGCTAATCATTACGATAGCATGGGTCGGAGTAGCGTCAGGAGAATCCCATTTTTCTTCTTGCACTTTCACCAGCTGACCTTTGGAATTGCGGGCATAGTAAGAATCCTTGCCGTTGCGCAGACCGAGCCAATTGTATTTGGGATTTGCTGACACATCGCCATATACCAAAGGTATCTGGTAGCCGTTTTTCCAAGGTGTGCTATCCTTGAAATGCTCACCTCCAGTTGCAACCCTTGCGGCATGGAGATTGCCGTCAGCATCCTCCCATCTGCGCTGGAGCATTATGAATACTACAGCGGCATCCCTTCCCGGCAATGTTTTTTTAGGTCCGAAGCCGGTACTCTTGGTGCGGGTGTCCGTGGAGGGCATATCTACTTTCAAGTCAAGAGACAGGTAAGAGGGACGCTTGTTATATTTCATGCCCATCTCCATTTTTTTGTAAGGATCGCTTGTGCTTGACACCGGCTCTATCATTTCTCCAAGAAACATTGAGCCTGCAACCATCACATTCATGTTTATAAGCCCGAGAACTTTCACCTTTTCCATCTGTGTGCAAAGCTTGGCGCATTTATTTGTAGCTGAGCGGTTGGAGGGATACACGGCATTGGAGCCTTTTGTTACACCGCTCACTTTTGCGTAGACATTGCTGGTTGCCCACGGTGAACCTCCGAGATTGCGGTATGGTACATTCTTGCTGATTGTCTGCGTGGGTCCGACTTCAAATATTGTCTTATGCTTTCCTCCTATTACAACGCTTTCAGCAATATCGCGTGAAACCCAGTTTTCAAAATCGCCATATTTTATCGGGTCAAGTTTCTGGGCGTTGCAGAGGCAACCAATGCCTCCTAATATTAATGTGATGAAAGTCCTATGTGTCATATTATCATAATGAAGCTGCAAAATTAATAAAAATAATCACTCGGCATGCTGTCATGCTGCCGGGGCGCCGCTCAAATCCAACATTTAGGCGACTTTTAAAGCACAAATGGATAATCAAAGATATTTCCCTGCAAAATAGGCAATGGAAATTATTAGTAACTTTGCGCCCTGAAATTCAAACTGTTTTGTGTAATTTTGCGCATCAAACATTATGCAAGTGCTCGTCAGAAATATAATCATAGGTCTTGCCGTGGCTGCGCCGTTGTGCGGAAGTGCTGTGTCAACAGAACCCATTTATTCCTCAGACTCAGTTGTTTCCGTCACCGACAGCATCAAGCCCCGCAAAAATATTTTCAGCAGGATCATATCCTATTTTGACGATACAAACAAGCCCAAGCCTAAAAAGAAATTCGATATCAGCTTCATAGGCGGTCCACATTATTCGAGCGACACCCAGCTTGGAGTAGGGTTAATGGCGGCAGGAAACTACTACATGAGGGGGGACACTACCCAGATGCCGAGCAATGTGAGCCTCTACGGGGACATTTCAACGGTGGGTTTCTATCTTTTGGGTATCAGAGGCAACAATATCTTCCCTGATGACAGGATGCGGCTAGAGTATAATGTGAATTTCTACTCTTTTCCCACAAAGTTCTGGGGCATTGGCTATGCAAACGGCAGGAACAATAGCAACGAGACCAAATATGACCTCTTTTCCACTAAAGTAACAGCCGACTTGTATTTCAGGATTGCAAACGGACTATACATCGGTCCCGGAGCGCAGTTGTCCTACATGAAGGGTTCGGACATAAACCCGGAGTACCTTTACCTGTGGGATAACCAACGCCTATCCTCACTTACAACCGCTTTCGGTTTAACGGCAAAATATGATACCCGCGACAGTTACACCGAGCCTCATTCCGGATGGCTTGTTTCGCTCACGCAATTCTTTGCGCCACGCTTCCTCGGCAATAAAATGGCTTTCAGCTACACCCGCCTTAGCGGAAGCCACTACCGCAAAGTGTGGAAAGGTGGAATCATTGCCGCTGCAATAGATGCTACGGTAAACTACGGAAATGTGCCCTGGACCATGCTCGCAACATTCGGCGGAAGCAAGACCCTCAGAGGTTACTATGAAGGGCGCTACCGCGACAAGGTGGAAGTAGAGGGGATTGTGGAGTTGCGCCAGCATGTGTGGCGCAGAAACGGCATAGCGGTGTGGGGCGGTACTGCAACAGTCGCGCCATCTGTTTCACGCCTCAGAAGCCGTGAGATACTTCCCTGCGGGGGAATAGGCTACCGTTGGGAATTCAAGAATCGGACAAACATCCGCCTCGATTTTGGAATCGGGCGTGGAGAAACTGCATTTATTTTCAATATCAATGAAGCTTTCTGACAAACATAAAAACATATTGGCTGTTACCCTTTACTGGTGGACTCTTGCCGTTGTCATAACTCCTAACATACTGCTCTCATTCACCGAACCGGTGTCACTATGGGGCAAGATCGCAAATACTCTTCTTCCGGCAGGATTGTGGTGGCTCTGCCTCTGCATTTCGCGCAAAGTTGGACGCACATCGCTGCTTATGTTCCCGCTGATGTTTTTTGCGGCATTCCAGATTGTGTTGTTGCAGCTATACGGACGCAGCGTCATCGCAGTGGATATGTTCCTGAACCTTGTAACAACAAATCCGGCGGAAGTCGGGGAGTTGCTGGGCAATATGGCACTCTCCATACTCCTTGTTATTGTGATGTTCCTCCCGCCCATTATTGCATCCGTGTATTGCTGTGCAAAAAGGATTTGGCTTAAGGAATCATTCATTCGCCGTTTCCGCATGCCGTCGCTCACAGTCACTGTCGCAGGGTTGGTGTCGCTCGTTCTGGCATACTCGGTTGGAAAAGGATATGCGGTTGAAAATGACCTCTTTCCGGTAAATGTAATATATAATGTGAAACTTGCCGTAAGCAGGAGCATAAAGACCGCAAAGGCATCAAACGCCGGATACCGCCACTATGCTTATGCTGATACAGCGCGGGCTGAGCGTGAGGTGTATGTGCTTGTGGTAGGGGAGACCTCCAGGGCTGACCACTGGCAGCTAAACGGCTACGGGCGTCCTACCAACCCGCAGCTCAACGACTCGACATTCATATCATTTCCGAAAACGCTCAGCGAGAGCAACACCACCCACAAGAGCGTCCCGATGCTTCTAAGCCACCTTAATGCGGAAAATTTTGAAGACTCGATTTATTATGTGAAAAGCATGATTACCGCATTCAAGGAAGCTGGCTTCAAAACCGCGTTTTTCTCCAACCAGAGATATAACCATTCATTCATAGACCGGTTTGGATTTGAAGCAGACACCGCTTTGTTCATCAAGGAGATGGATGGCGCCCAATCTAATCCGGGTGATTTGGCGCTTCTGGAATATATGGACAAGGAGATTGATGCCGGACACGGTAAACAGCTTATTGTGCTGCACACTTACGGTTCGCATTTCAGCTACGCAGACCGTTATGAAGGCATTAAGCCTGTTTTCACGCCTGATTATCCCCTCCAGGCAAGGGCATCGCACCGCAAGGAGCTTGTAAATGCTTACGACAATACTGTTTGGCTCACAGCTGAACTGCTATACCGCATTTCAAAAAAACTCGGCACACTCGATTTTCCGGCGGCAATGATTTATACTTCGGACCACGGGGAGGATATTTTTGATGATGGCAGGAACCTATTTCTCCACGCATCCCCGGTGCCGAGCGTTTACCAGATTCATGTGCCGTTCATCCTTTGGTTCAATAAGGACTATGCGGCGGATTATCCGGATATAATAAACGCTGCCGAAACCAACAGGTTGAAAAATGTCAGTTCCGGCAGCGCATTTGCGCAGACCGCATTCGCTATTGCAGGGGTCAGGAGCGCTGTTTCCGATTCAACGGCAAGCGTTGTAAGCGCGTCATACAAGGAGCCGAAGCGTATCTACCTGACCGACCACAATATCGGGTTGCCTTTGAAGCATATTGGAATGAGGCAAGTTGATTTTGACGTGCTTGATTCATTGAACATCAGCGTAGACTGAATCATGAATGTGTTTCCGCAACTACTGAGCCGTCAAAGAGGTTTATAGTCCTGTCGGCAAATGAAGCATCATGGCTTGAGTGGGTCACCATCACAATAGTTGTTCCGCCCCTGTTCAGCTCGTTCAGCAATTCCATTACCTCTTTGCCGTTGGTAGAATCGAGGTTTCCGGTTGGCTCGTCGGCAAGAAGTATCTTAGGGTTTGTCACCACGGCACGCGCAATTGCCACTCTCTGCTGCTGACCGCCGGAAAGTTGTGCAGGGTAATGCTTTGCTCTATGGCTCAGTTTAACCCTTTCGAGCACCTCTTTCACAAGAGCCTTGCGCTCTGAGGAAGGGATGTTCAGGTATGTCAGGGGAAGCTCCACGTTTTGAGCCACTGTCAGCTCGTCAATAAGGTTGAAACTCTGGAAAACAAAACCGATGTTGCCTTTTCGCAGGCTTGTACGCTCGTTCTCTTTCAGCGCGCTCACCTCCTTGCCGTCAAGCTTGTAGCTGCCGGATGTGGGATTGTCAAGCAATCCTATTATATTCAGCAGGGTAGACTTGCCGCAACCGGACGGACCCATAATGGCAACAAATTCGCCATCTTTCACTTCTATGTTTACACCGTTCAACGCACTGGTTTCAATTTCAGATGTGCGGAACACCTTTTTTAAATCATTTATTTTAATCATGTTGCTTAGTTTTTATTCAGATCTTAAATTATCTACAGGATTTGCCGAAGCGCGGCGCACTGTCAGCGCAACTGCAATGCCGAGTATTATGGCTATGGTGGCGATGCCTGAAAGAATGAACTTCAAGCCGAGGTTATTGAGAGTCACAGTGAACTGTTCGAGCCACATACGGCTGAAGTACCATGCGGCTACTATGCCGGCAACTACTGCAGGGAGTGCTGTTGCAAGCACTGAGCGGCAGATGAGTTTCACCACTGACCCGGTGGTAGCGCCGTTTACTTTCCTCACAGCAATTTCGCGGCTACGGCGGCTCATTTCGTCGTTCAGGTAGCCTGTCATGCCTATTCCGCATATCATCAGCAGGATTATTGCAGCAATTGCAACAAGTATGCGGAATTGATCCACATCGCGGTAAGCACGTTGCTTGATTTCCCTTGTAGAGGTAATATATATGTCATTACCTGAAGACATCATTTGAGGCAAGGTGTCGGAAAGAAGCGAGAAATTACGTTCAAATGGTTCCGCAATCTGCAAATTGAAAATACTATGGATACTGTTATCATAATTCATGGCAATATAAGGCATCATTTCACTATAATAATTGCCGATTTTGAAATTCTTCAGCACTCCGGTAATTATGACATCATTATTTCCGAATTTTATCCTTTGACCCACAGCATTTTGCGGAGTAAATCCTATTAATTCTGCAAATTTCTCATTTATTATCGCGCTCACGCTGTCTTGCGGAGCCATCTTCCCGGCAACAAACTCCATGCCCATCACTTCAGGATAATTACTGCTGATATAATCATAACGGCTTGAAAATAGCTCCTTGCCACTGTTATTCCGGATAAATTCACCGCTATATCCCATTGACGGAGCTGAGGATGACTGGGCAATGCTCTCCACATAGGGCAGTGATTTTAGCGCGGCAACATTTGCATTGGAATGTTCCCGGGATTCCTGACCGTCATTCATTACCATCACCAGGTTTTTGTCGTTATATCCGGCATCAGCGTTCATAAGTACCTTATACTGCGTGAAAACCACAACAAGCATTCCGGCAACAAGTGCAGTTCCGGCAAACTCAATGAAGAGCAACGCGTGTTTCCAGCCATGCTTCTTCTCTGTATAGCGGCGGAAAACTTGGCTCACCGGCACGCTGCTGAATATCTTGCCGGGGATTATTCCGGCTATGGCAAAAATGAGCACGATAATAGCCAATACTATCCATAGCCTGTCTAAAGAAATATATGCTCCGAAGTTGTTGAACACTGTTTCCTCGGCAAGCTTTCGTGCAAGCCACCAGAAAAAGAGTCCTAAAACCAATGCGCCTATGATGATTATGAATGTCTCAAGGGCAAACATCGAGAATATCGTGCTGCCTTTTGCACCGCTGCATTTGTGCACTCCGATTGCTTTTGCGCGTTTGCTGAGTGATGAAATGCTGAGAAGGACATAATTGAGCGCAGTGATAAATAATATCGCAATTCCTAATATTGTCAGAGTCAAGGTCATGTGGCGAACCCTGTCAGATTTTCTGAAGGTGTCTGTAAGCGGCTGCCCCCATGCTTTCAATGCAACGGACTCTGTCGGGGGCGCTACTATGTCTATTATAGCTTGGATTTTTTCATTGAAATCCTTTGCCGGCACCTCTTTCAGGCGAATGTATTCGTACCAGCTGTCACCGTCATTCCAACCTCGGTAAGCACGGGTCCAATCGTTAATCCAGCCGACTATATCAGCAGGCACTGTTGTTTCATCGCCCCATGACTCAAATACCCCTTTTATAGTGATTGGCGTCTCATACATGGTCACGACTTCCCCTACAGGGTCCTTCCCTTTGAAAACTTCTTTGGCAAGCTTGTCACTGATATAAATGGAAGCCGGAGTATATTGTGGCAAGCTCTCGCCCGCAATAATATTGACTCCCATCGTTTTGAAAAACAATGAATCTGTGATTATCATCCATCCTTTTGCCTCATAGCCTCCATATTCAATGGACTCTTTACCGCGTGAGCGTAACACGGTTGCGCATTCCACTATGTCTGGCAAATTTTCCGCGCAAGCACCTGCAAGAGGATAAACGCACTGTTGCTGTGGACCTAAATCCTTGCCGTCAACAGTGAACTCCATCCATAATTGGTACAGGGTCTTAGGATTTTTGAAACAACTGTCTATCGAATTGTCGTGTACAATTCGGGCAAACAGAAAAGAACACATGGTAAGCCCCAAAGCCATCGACAGTATCTTTACTGCCGTGCTTGCTCTGGAAGCTGCCATAAGTCTGAAAACATAATTAATTTTACTCATTTTGTTTGGTTGATTGGTTTTGCACTTCATATTATATTCATAAACCGTGCCAAACCTATATTTTACTGATAATTAGCATTTTGCAATTTTGGAGTATTTTGCATCTGTCAAAAAATCATACAAATGCTGTAAAATATTCACACAATCACTGCAAATTTCATCTTTTATCCAGTTTCCTCCAAATAGAAATAAATACCTAACTTTGCCAGACATGTCAAAAAGCAGGAAAATATTAGTTGTAGATGACAACCGTGGGATTCTCACGGCGTTGCGCCTTTTGCTCCGGAGCAGGGGATATGAGGTTGAAACTTATTCCGACCCGGCAGCCGTTCCGGTGCCGGAACTTTTGTCCGCTGCCGCAGTACTCCTTGACATGAATTTCAAGGCGGTTGTAACTAATGGCAATGAAGGTTTTTACTGGCTTGCGCGGTTTAANNTTTAAGAATTTCGCGCCAGCCACTCCAATAATCCTTATGACAGCATACGCTGAAATAACCCTTGCGGTAAAAGGCATAAAGGAGGGAGCTTCTGATTTCATTGTGAAACCATGGAATAATGAGCGTCTTATGGAAACTGTTGACGCTGTAGCTGGCAAAAAAAGCCGCTTATCCGAGCCGGAATCTTTATCTTCAACAATGATATGGGGAAATTCGCCACAAATGGCTAATCTTCTGGATACCATTGCTAAGGCTGCTCCGACGGATGCTAATATCCTTATTTTAGGGGAGAACGGCACCGGAAAAGGACTGCTTGCCGAGGAGATACACCGCCGCTCATCAAGGGCTCCCAATCAGCTTTTCTCAGTAGATGTCGGCTCTATTCCTGAATCACTCTTTGAAAGCGAACTGTTCGGTAATGTTAAAGGAGCATTCACCGGGGCTACATCTTCGCGTGCCGGGAAAATTGAAAATGCGTCAGGAAGCACTCTCTTCCTGGATGAAATTGCCAATCTGCCGTTGCACCTGCAAAGCAAACTGCTCACGGTGCTGCAATCCCGTCAGGTAACCCGCCTCGGGGACAATAAACCCAGAACGGTGGATATCAGGCTGATCTGCGCCACAAACCGGAATATAGCCGATATGGTAGGCGAGGGGACTTTCCGCGAAGACCTTTATTACCGCATAAATACAATCACTGTCAGCCTTTTGCCTTTGAGGGAGCGTCGTGACATTCCACCATTGCATTCGCTATCA
>DAAJ01000025.1:5167-5547 GCA_001701115.1 Bacteroidales bacterium GP2 | reverse complement strand
TGGAAAACGAACATTCCGAGGGTTGGGGTGAAAAGGCAATGGAGCTCCATGAGAGGATAGTAGAACTTGCAGAAAAGGTCTACGGCAACTTCTCAGAAGAATATGCAGACGCATTAGGTTTAGCCGCATCATTCTTCAGGGATTGGGGAAAACTGGAGGAAGCTTTGATATACACCAGTAAAGCACTTGATATCCAGCTTGGGTTATTTGGAGAGAAGAACTCTGATGTTGCAACAAGCTGTAACAATATCGGGTATATATATCAGAGTCAAGGAAATATTAACAAGGCATTAGAGTATTACAACAAGGCACTCGATATATACCTTGGGCTTTTCAGGGAAAATTATCCCTATGTTGCATTAAGTTACAACAATATCGGA
>DAAJ01000025.1:0-5087 GCA_001701115.1 Bacteroidales bacterium GP2 | reverse complement strand
CTTGGGCTTTTCGGGGAGAAACATTCTGATGTTGCACAGAGTTACAACAATATCGGATTTGTATATGATAGTCAAGGAAATCTTGATGAGGCGTTTGGATATTACAACGAGGCACTCAAAATCAGGCTTGGGCTTTTCGGGGAGAAACATTCTGATGTTGCACAGAGTTACAACAATATCGGACATGTATATTCAAGCAAAGGAAATCTTAACAAAGCGTTGGAGTATTACAACAAGGCGCTCGAAATCTGGCTTGGACTATTCGGGGAAAATTACCCCTATATTGCATTAAGTTACAATAATATTGGGTATATATACGACAGTCAATGTAATTATAATAAGGCGTTGGAGCATTACAACAAGGCGCTCGAAATCTGGCGTGGGCTATATGGAGAGATGCATCCCGATGTCGCTACAATCTTAAACAATATCGGAGGTGTATATGACAGTCAAGGAAATCTTGAGGAAGCGTTGGAGTATTACAACAAGGCGCTCGAAATTTTTATTGGACTTTTCGGAGAGAATCATCCTGGTGTGACAACATGCTACCATAATATCGGACTGGTATATGACAGTCAAGGAAATCTTGACAAGGCTTTGGAATATCACAACAAGGCACTCAAAATCAGGCTTAGCCTGTTCGGGGAGAACCATCCCGATGTAGCATCGAGCTACGGCAGTATCGGAGTTATATATGTATGCCAAGGAAAAGAAGAAGAGGCTTTGAGGTACTTAAATAAAGCCAAAGATATTTATATAGAAGTCTATGGAGAGGAATATCCGGATGTTATTGAAATCAAAGAACTAATTGAAGAGCTGACAAAATAATCGTATCCAATCTGCGGGGGTATAGTGGGAGCTACCCATAAAGACCTCGGTGCGCTTCGCTTAACCACAAGGCTACTCTCACGACACGCTCTGTCGACGCACCATGACTACATTACGGGCGTCGATTCCCAGAAAGGAAATTTATAAACGGAAAGGAATGGGCAGGATGCAGTAGACCGGAACAGCAACATCGCCAATTTTTCCGGCTACCCATTTGGGCATGCGGGAAATGATGCGGAGCGCCTCTTTGTTAAGGACTTCGTGTTCGCCCCTGAGCACCTCGGCATTGCTGATTGAGCCGTCCGGATTAACTATGAAGCTGCATAGCACACGCCCCTGTATTCCAGCCGCGTATGCCTCATGGGGATATTGGCGCTCCCTGTTGATAAACTTTGTCATGGCACCGTCGCCACCGGGAAAATGCGGCTGCTCGTCAACAGAATCGTATGTAAAAGCCTCCATCTGCACGAGCCTGTTGCCGGAAACCACTGTCTGATAGGTGACCACGCGGCGAAACTGAGCCTGCGCGCCAAATACGGCAAGAAGCATCACCGCCGCTGCAACCAAGCGGGCAAAACGGGAAGAGATATGGAGAAAAGTGTACAATCTAATAGTCTTTTACAGTATCCTCAGAGGGATAAATCTAAGGTTGATACAAAATTACCTCATGGCGGTGATATTTTCAAAACAGATACCCCTATTTTGAGAATGATTATTATTGTTTTATCTTTGTTGACAATTTCAGGAGTGCCGGAGGGACTATTTGTCTTTTTTCCGTACACATTATATAATAGCACGCGTGCCACAGCTGTTATAAACAACGGAGTACAGCAACAAAAAATGAAGATATTGCGACATATAGCACTCGCAGCCGCTATTGCGGCAGGATGCGCCTGCGCATGGAGCGCGGACGGCGGCACGGCATACAATTTCCTGAATATTACCCCGTCCACCAAAGTTTACGGGCTCGGAGGGGTAAATATCTCAAGTACTGACGGAGGAATCCTTTCCACAGAACAAAATCCTGCGCTCCTCGGCGCGGAGCATAGCGGACGCCTTGCACTCAGCTATATGCGTTATATAGGAGACAGCAATTTCGCGTCACTCGCTTACGCACATTCAGCCGGAGAGCATGGTGCCTGGGCGGCATCGCTCCGGTATTTCGGCTATGGCTCTATGGACAGGACAGACCAGATTGGTGAATCTCTGGGCAGTTTCTCCCCGAAAGATCTTGCTATCAGCGGATTGTATTCCCACGACTTCACCAACCTGCTTCGTGGCGGTTTTGCCGTAAAGGCGCTTTACAGCTCCTACGATTCATACACCGCGTTTGCGCTTGGAGTTGACCTCGGAGTGAACTATTACGACGAGGAACGCGACCTTTCGCTGAGCGCCGCTGTGGTAAACCTCGGGGGACAAATCAAGAGGTTTGATGAAAGCTACGAGAGGCTGCCGATAGATGTGCGCCTCGGATGGACGCAATCTTTCCCCGGTTTTCCGGTGCGGTTCTCAGTTACAGCATGGAACCTGACAAAATGGAAATTGCCGTATTACGAAACCGGAGACGGCACAGCCGGAGAGAAACCGCAACTGAAATCCTCCTTTGCCTCCAACCTATTCAGGCATCTTGTTTTCGGTGCCGACATAGTGCCCTCCGACAAATTCTACATCTGCATAGGCTACAACTACAAGACGCGCACCGACATGAGCACCTATAACCGCAACATACTTAGCGGTTTTTCACTTGGAGCAGGGCTTGACATAGGCGCATGGGGAGTAGGGCTTGCCTTTGCACAACCCCACACCGGCGCAACCACCTTTATGGTGAGCCTAAGCGCAGGTATAACTGAATTGATAGGAAAATAACAAAACAATCAACCGGATATGACTGAAAATAAAAAAATAATAGTGGCTATCGACGGATATTCATCATCCGGCAAGAGCACTATGGCAAAAAAACTCGCCAAAGACCTTGGCTACAGGTATATTGACAGTGGCGCGATGTACCGTGCCGTCACCCTGCACGCAATGGAAAACGGCATGATTGCGGCTGACGGCACTGTGGATGCTGACGCACTCGGAGCCGTAGTGGGAAACATACACATTGATTTTGCCGTGACTCCGGAGGGACAGCATACCCTACTGAACGGCAGGGATGTCGAGCACCTTATCCGCTCGCTTGAGGTGAGCAACCATGTATCTCCCGTAGCGGCAATCCATGCTGTCCGCCAAGCCCTTACCGCACAGCAGCAGCGTTTTGGCACAGAAAAGGGCATAGTGATGGACGGGCGCGACATAGGCACCACCGTGTTTCCCAACGCGGAGATGAAAGTATTTGTCACCGCCTCGGCAGAAAAAAGAGCACACCGCCGATATCTGGAGTTGCAGCAAAACGGCACCCCCTCCCCTTACGAGGATGTGCTCAAAAATGTGATAGAACGTGACCGCATCGATGAAACAAGAGCTGAAAGCCCTCTGAGGAAAGCTACCGATGCCGTGGTGCTTGACAATAGCGACATGAGCCTGCCGGAGCAAGAAAAATGGCTTATGGCATTATTCAACAAAACCGAAGCAGCTATAAATGGGTGCGACAGTTGAAATAGATTCAGAGTCAGGATTCTGCTTCGGGGTTGTGACAGCAATCCGCAAGGCGGAAGAGGTGCTTGACAAATGCGGCACCCTTTATTGCCTCGGCGACATTGTGCACAACAGTGACGAGGTGGAGCGGTTGCGCAGCCGCGGTCTCATCACCATTACCCATGACGACCTTGCCAACCTTCACGATGTAAAAGTGTTGCTGCGCGCCCACGGCGAACCGCCGTCCACCTATGAAATTGCACGCCGCAACAATATCGAGATCATAGACGCCACCTGCCCGGTAGTGCTCAAGCTGCAGCAACGCATAAAAAAGACCTACGATTCCGACCGCTCGACCCAAATTGTGATTTATGGCAAAAACGGTCATGCTGAGGTCAACGGGCTCGTAGGGCAGACAAATGGCGAGGCGATTGTTGCGGAGAGCGTTGCCGACCTTGACAAAGTGGATTTCACACGCGGCATAAGCCTTTATTCGCAGACCACCAAATCCCCTCAGGGCTTCAGCCACATGATAGAGGAGATAAATGCCCGGAAAAATCGGGACGCGCCTTTTGAGCATTTTGACACAATATGCCGCCAGGTAAGCGGACGTGCCGGAAGCCTGCGCGATTTCGCTGCCGCGCATGACGTGGTGCTCTTTGTGAGCGGAGCCAAGAGCAGCAACGGCAAAGTGCTCTGTGCCGAATGCGCAAGCGTCAACCCACGCACCCACCAGATAGCCAATCCAGGAGACATTAACCCGCTATGGATTGAAAATGCCGAAAGCATAGGCATCTGCGGTGCTACATCAACCCCGCGCTGGCTCATGGAAGATGTAAAGGCTAAAGTCATGGAACTCCGTGGAATCAATACTGGAAAACAGCCGGGCTGATGGATAACTTTGTGGCTATAGATGTTGAAACCGCCAACAATTACCCCACAAGCATCTGCGCGATAGGTGCAGTGAAGGTGGAAAACGGTTGCATCACCGACCGGTTTTATGAACTCGTGCGTCCCGAACCTGAATTTTATTTCCGCCATTTCACAGAAAACATCCACGGGATAGGGCTTAAAGACACCGAAAATGCGCGGCTGTTTTGCGACGTGTGGGTTGATCTCGCCACATTTATCGGCAATCTGCCCCTTGTGGCGCACAACAAGCGCTTTGATGAAAACTGCATCAAAGCGGCATGCCGGTGCTATGGCATCGACTACCCGGAGCCACCTTTTTACTGCACATTGGAGAAAGCGCGTCGAACAATTCCACGCGCCATCTGCTCATCTTTTTCCTTGCCGCACCTTGCTGATTTCCTCGGGATACCGTTCTATAATCACCATAATGCGGCGGCAGATGCGGAATGCTGTGCAAAAATAGCAATGGCAATCCTGTAAACCATGCACCGATATACCACTGATTACATGTTACTTACGATTATATCGCAATTTAATCCTCTTTTTTAACAGCAAAAAATTTTGCGGTTTGCATCAATTGCCTTAACTTTGCATTCGCAAACACAGCTCAGGCTGTTGGAGCATGGCTCCTTAGCTCAACTGAATAGAGCATCTGACTACGGATCAGAAGGTTACAGGTTTGAATCCTGTAGGAGTCACTAATTTTTCATGGACGAATTTTGGGAGGGGGAAAACTTTTTATAAGGCTCCTTAGCTCAACTGAATAGAGC
>DAAJ01000045.1 GCA_001701115.1 Bacteroidales bacterium GP2 | reverse complement strand
TTTTCATGCCGAGGTTAAAAATTTTGAGGAATGATGCGTTTTTCATAACTTTGTGGAATAACATACCCGCATAGTCCCTGAATTATGGCAACAAATACGGACATCACTACCTATAATCTCACACCTGAAGAAGAGGAACAACTCATTGAGTCTGAATTTCAGGATGTTCTTAACGGCTATCTCAAAAGCAACCATAGGAAGAAAGTAGAAATAATCGAGCGGGCGTTTCGTTTCGCCAA
Organism: Bacteroidales bacterium GP2; assembly: GCA_001701115.1. Taxonomy (GTDB): domain Bacteria; phylum Bacteroidota; class Bacteroidia; order Bacteroidales; family Muribaculaceae; genus Paramuribaculum. The sequence continues at coordinate 5,251 of DAAJ01000045.1, read as the reverse complement.
AAAGGCGCACGGAGGAATCCGCCGCAGAAGTGGTGAGCCCTACATTCTCCACCCTATCGCTGTGGCAAAGATTGCAAGCCAGGAGATTGGTCTTGGTTCTACATCCATATGCGCGGCACTGCTCCATGATGTCGTGGAGGATACCGACTACACAGTAGAGGATATTGAGGCGCAGTTCGGCAAAAAAATAGCGCAACTGGTGAGCGGGCTCACGAAAATCTCCGGCGGCATATTCGGCGACCAGGCTTCAGCGCAAGCTGAAAATTTCAGAAAACTCTTGCTGACAATGAGCGAGGACATCCGCGTTGTCCTAATCAAAATGGCTGACCGCCTACACAATATGCGCACCCTCGGCTCCATGGCGCCGAACAAACAATACAAGATTGCCGGTGAAACTCTTTATATATATGCGCCCCTGGCACACCGACTCGGTCTTTTTGAAATTAAAACTGAGCTGGAGGATCTGAGCTTCAAATATGAGCATCCCAAAAGCTACGAGCGCATTTCTGAACTCATCCGGCAGAGCGAAGCACGGCGCTCAGAGGTGTACAATGATTTTTCCGCGCCGATTAAGGAGAAACTTGACACTATGGGGCTCAAATACGAGGCGCAGTCACGCCTTAAATCGGTCTACTCAATATGGCGCAAGATGGAAGCAAAGCATGTGCCGTTTGAGGAGGTGTACGATCTCTACGCAATGCGCATTATTTTCGACTGCGAAGACCAGAGCAAGGAGAAAGAGATATGCTGGAGCATATACTCAGCAATAACAGACCTTTACCGTCTGCATCCGGACCGCACCCGCGACTGGATTTCAGTACCTAAGGCTAACGGGTACCAGGCACTTCACCTTACCGTTATGGGACCGGATGGCAACTGGATCGAGGTGCAGATTCGTTCACGAAGGATGGATGAGATTGCTGAGAAAGGATTTGCCGCCCATTGGAAATATAAAATCGGCGAAAGCGACGAGGAGAGCGAGCTTAATGTATGGTTGCGCACCATCAAGGATATACTTGATGACCCCAACCCGAATGCAATTGACTTCCTTGACACGCTTAAGCTCAACCTGTTTGCATCAGAGATTGTCGTGTTCACCCCAAAGGGCGAACTGATTACACTGCCGAACCAGGCAACTGTGCTTGATGTGGCATTTGAGCTTCACTCGCAGATAGGCACAAAGTGCATTGCCGGCAAAGTAAACCACAAACTTGTGCCGCTAAGCCACAAGCTTCAGAGCGGCGACCAGGTGGAAGTGCTGACTTCACAGAGCCAGAAGCCAAAAGAGGAATGGATGGCATTTCTCGCAACAGCAAAAGCACGCACACGCCTCAGAGCCGCGCTGCGCAAAGAGCAGCAGCCGGTCATTGACAAAGGCAAGGAGATACTTGACGCTTTCCTTAAAGATGCTGAAGTAGAGGCTACAAATGAAATCATCACCAAGATGACCGCTTTCTATCATGTGCCTAATAAAGAAGCACTTCTTTACCGGCTCGGAGCAGGAGAACTCAGTCTGGACGGGTATGTGCTCAAGGAATCGCCCAAGACCGAGAAATCACTCCTTTCCAAAATATTCCGTATCGGCAGATCATCTAAAAAAGACAATGGCGTCACTCTCATAACCCCACGTGAAATAAACAAGAAGGAAACTTATACCTTGCGGTGCACCGACACAGAGCGCAACTTCGTGTTTGCTGACTGTTGCCGTCCTATTCCTGGGGATGATGTCATGGGCTTCATAAACGACCTCGGGCAGGTTGAAGTGCACACTCTTACATGCCCAAGGGCGCAAGTGCTTAAAGCAGCACATGGCACACGCATCCTGAGCACACGCTGGGAAGAGGTGCGCCATAAATTCCTTGCCGAGATTCACATAGAGGGTGTGGACAGGCACGGTATTTTGCAGGAACTCACCCAGATGATTTCAAACCACTTGAATATCGACATACGCTCACTGCATATCGACACCGAGCATGAAGTTTTCGAGTGCCGCCTAACGGTGCTTGTCAATGACGCGGCAGTTGTGACCGACTTATGCAATAAGGTCAAAAAAATCAAAGGCATTACAGCCGCGTCAAGAGTAGGCGATGATGCCGGCAAAGAATAAGGATGCCTAAAACTGGGTAATTAAAATTCGCTACGATGAAGGTAAAAAAATCAATATACGTCAAATGGCTCGTCTTTCTTGCCTCGACGGCGCTAATCCTCTACTTCCTTCCAAGGAAAGACGGAAGAGAATACACTTACGAGGTAAACCGTCCGTGGGCATACTCGCTTCTTACCGCTCCATTTGACATTCCGGTGTACATGGACTCCATCAGGTCAGAGACTGTGATGGATAGCCTTGAAGCGAGGTTTGAACCGGTGTACTACCGTAATCCTAACATAGAGAAAAATGCCCTTTCGCAATTCTCTTCACGCCTCAATCTCACATCAGGAGTCAACCTTAACCCCCTTGAAAAGAACGAACTCACCGCGCAGGTAAGGAAAGTGTTTGAAAACGGCATTGTGGATGCAGCGACCTATAAAGCAATCAATATCGGCGCGCTGCCAGCCGTAAGGATGATTCATGAAAATGTTGCGCTTTCGGTGCCAACAACAAAATACTGCTCTGTGCGCAAAGCCTATGCCACTATCGACAGCGTTTTCCATGATACACGCTTCACCCAGGCATTAAGCTCAACCGGGCTTGCCGACATACTCACACCCAATATCATCATGGACTCCACCGAGACACAAAGGCTACATGACGAAATGATGCAGAGGGCGATGGCACCGGTAGGGGTAATACAGCAAGGCGAAAGGATTATTGACCGTGGCGATATTGTCACCCCGCAGCTATATACCATTCTGCGCACCTACGACACTATGGTGGCAAAGCGCGGAGGAAAGCAGAGCGCCGATTTTTACTACCCCTTAGCCGGACAGGCGCTTTATATTATCCTGCTGCTTGGCGCACTGTACGCCTACCTGCATTTCTTCCGACCCAATTACTATGATTCGCGTAGGGTTGTGTTGATGATAATGCTGACTATCACTGCGGTCACTTTGATTGCATTCGGCATGAGCCGCGCCTTTATCCTCGGTATTTACCTTGTGCCGTTTGCAATAGTTCCGGTCATTCTGGTAATATTCCTCGATGCACGCACAGCCGTGTTCGCACATATTGTCACACTGCTTCTGGCAAGCATAGCCACCAGCTTCCCTCTTGAATTTATATTCCTCCAGTTCCTTGCCGGAGTAGCTGCGATTGACAGCCTTAAAGAACTTACTAAACGCTCGCAGCTTCTACGCACCGCGTTCATTGTTTTCATTGTCTATGCCCTCGGGTATGTGGCAATAGAGCTGTACCACTCCGGCACAATTGAAAAACTGTCGCCGAAAATGTTCGGTTATCTCGGCATAAACTCGCTGTTCCTGTCATTCGCTTATGTAGCGATTTTCCTCTTTGAAAAAACCTTCGGGTTTATCTCAAAAGTTTCTCTTGTCGAGCTGTCTGACATCAATAACCCGTTGCTGCGTGAATTGTCCGAGGAGTGCCCGGGCACTTTCCAGCACTCTATGGCTGTCAGCAACCTTGCTTCTGCCGCGGCAAGCAAAATTGGAGCTAATGTGCAGCTTGTCAGAGCCGGAGCCCTTTACCATGACATTGGCAAGATCAATAACCCTGCATTCTTCACCGAAAACCAGCATGGAGTTAATCCCCACGATGCTCTTGACCCTATCCAAAGCGCAAGAATTGTCATCGGGCATATAACAGATGGACTCAAGCGAGCCGAAAAAGCTAATTTGCCTGAAAGCATACGGGCTTTCATACGTGAACACCACGGCGCAGGAAAAGCACGGTATTTTTATAACACTTGGTGCAACACGCATCCGGATGAAAAGCCGGATGAAAAGCTTTTCACCTACCCGGGACCAAATCCCCGCTCCAAGGAAACATCTATACTTATGATGGCGGACTCTGTTGAGGCGGCTTCAAGGAGCCTTAGCGAGCATACGCCTGAAAAAATATCCGCTCTCGTCAACAAGATCATTGATTCGCAGATCGCCGAGGGGCTGCATGACAACTCACCTATGTCCTTCCGGGATGTAAAAGAAATCAAGGAGATTTTCGCGAACCGCCTCCGCACCATGTACCATGCCCGCATCTCTTATCCGGACATTGTCAAGCCTGTTACTAAAACGGACTCACCCGACAACCAGCAACCGTAATGAAACTGAACATTTTAATAACATTATTACTTCTTTCGATATTCTCACCAACACTTTCAGCACAGAATATCTCTCCCCAGCTCAAGATTGAAAAGCCCAACCTTGAAGCAATAAAGGCGGCTACCTACGATTCCACATCACCTTATTATTATCCGCGCCTCATGAAGGAGTATATGCAAAACGACACCCTCATGAAATTGGATAAATTCCGCCACTTGTATTACGGATACATGTTTCAGGAAGATTATAACCCATACCGCCCACAGGCAGTGAAAGGTTCTGTTCCTGACCCCGCCGATAATCCGTCGCTAACCCGCGCGGAATGCGATTCTGTGATTTCACTCTGCGATAAAGCCCTTGCCGACAATCCTTTTGACCTTACAAACATGATGAGGTTGATTTCCGCGCTACACCTTAAAGGAAAGAATCATCTTGCCAATATCTGGCAGTACAAGCTTAACTATATACTTATGACTATCGCGTCATCGGGTAATGGGCTTGATGAAGATAATGCCTGGTATGTGGTTGCGCCGCAACATGAATATGTACTCCTCGCAGCAATGGGGCATAAAGCTGTAAACCATCTTTTCTACGCTCCATTTTACGAATATATACAGATAAAAAAAACAGAGCCCTCCGGAGCGGAAGGCTACTATTTCAATATAAAGACAATTTTAGAGGAGTACTACCGTAAGTACCCTGAGGAGAAATAAGTTCCTATCAGTTTCAGTTTATTCATCTGTTGTGTCATTCAATCAATGACGCTGAATCGCACACGGCAACCCATAATTCCGCCATACGGCGATGTGCGGCGGCAGTAGGATGAATGCCGTCCCATATCCAATACTCGGGAGCAACTTCAGCATGTTCCCGGAGCAATGAAGTGAAGAGGGAATCATAAGGAACTACTGCAGCATTATAATCCACAGCGATACTGCGCACATGTTTTGCCAAAACACGCGTCAGGCTATCGCGCATCGCATAGTCCGGAGCAGCTCCAAGCCGTCCGCTTTGCATTGAAAATGGTATTCCGAGC
>DAAJ01000109.1 GCA_001701115.1 Bacteroidales bacterium GP2 | reverse complement strand
AGGTTACAGCCTAACTTGTGTTTAGGTGGTTCGCACAACCTGTTTACCAAAAATTTACTGCCCTTAACCACCTCCCAACCGTAATTTGACGGAAGTGCCTCGGCAACTTAACCACTATGAATTAATACATAGACGTAGGAATTCAGTTCTAAAGCCAAGATTTAGAGAGTCAAGGAAATCGCTACCCCATTTGGCGCCCTTATTAAGACGCAACATATCACGCCCAGTTACCCAATAATACTCAAGTTTTTTTATATATTGTGTTTTGCTTGCAAAGAATCTTGCATGAGAGTTGAGGTCAGGCAAGTCGCCAACGGAGCTGAAATTGAGGGTATTGTCGGAATACCGTCAAGTGGATTTATTGATTGAATGTTCGGTTCTGAATATATTCCTTATTCACTACCACGTGATTTTTCTTTAAGGAAATAGATTGCCTTTTGACGTTCGATTTCGGCTCGCAACTGTTCTGGTGTCGGCATATAAAGCATATATTTTGACGCAAACAGATGGTCGTTGTCGTGAAGGATTGAGTAACGTGCTATATCTTCATCGGTGTCTTCGCATAGCACAATGCCGATGGTTGGATTGTCTCCCTCAATGCGCTTCAGTTCATCGTACATCCGCACATACATATCCATTTGCCCTATATCCTGATGTCGAATCTTTGATGTCTTGAGGTCAATCAAAACGTAGCATTTCAGGAATATGTTGTAGAATACCAAGTCTATGAAGTAGTCTTCTTTTTCTGTGTGGATATGTTGTTGACGCGCCACGAAAGCAAAGCCTTTGCCAAGCTCGAGGAGGAATTTTTCAAGATTATCAATGAGCGCCTGTTCAAGTTCCGATTCTCTGAAAGAAGAATCCGAAGTAAAGCCTAAAAATTCTCCTATAACCGGATTTTTTATAAATTCCGTTGGGTCAGGATTTTGGAGCGGTGCCGTCAGCTCGAGCATCTCTTTCTCCACAAGGTCTTTACGCTGTGAGGCAACAATCCGGTAAAAGTATTGCGAACTTATATTACGTTGGAGTGTGCGTACACTCCAGTTTTGGAGTAACGCTTCTTGCTCGTACCAAGCACGTGCATCATTGTTAAGCTCCTGAATCAGTGTACGGTAGTGTGTCCAAGATAACAGGCTGGAAGATTTTCCACTCAATGAGTGGAAAATTTCTGGATAGAGTTTGTAGAATTGAGTATAACTATAGAGGTTGGTCTTAGTAAACCCTTTTCCATAATTAGCCGTAAGGCGTTTGGAGAGGTCTTTTATAATTGTAGCTCCGTAAGTAGCTCTATCCTGACCACTTAGTTCTTCTTCCGCTATAAGTTTGCCGAGCTCCCAGTTCCTTCTAACTAACGCTTCGTTAATCTGCCGATAAGCAGTTTCACGAGCTTGTTCAATGACAGAGGACGCACTGTTATAGAGTGCGTCAAGAGCTGTATCTGATACTTCGTCAATCTTATCTGGCTGCATATTTATGCTCTATTGCTCACAATTAAATCCTTAACCTCAATATCGAGTAATTCAGAAATCCTTCCAGCGTATCAAGGGATGGTTGCATTTTGTTGGAACACCATCGGTAAACGGTTGCTTGGTTTTTACCTACTTGTTTGGCTAATCATTTACAAGTTTTACCGTTCTCAACTAAAGATATTTTTTATTCTGTTTATCTTTTGCGATTCCATATCACTTGTTTTGCTGGTTGATTACAATACTTTGATATTAAACACAAAATTAATAATAACTCCAGGTACCGCAATCTAAATTTAACATGAAAATGTATTTTCATATTCCAACGGTATCATTTTTACTACCTCGGGGATCCTGTACAATAGTTTTTCTATACTGTAGGACTATTTTGAAGTTTCTAATTTGGATTGCCGATACTTTTTGAAGCCTCAGGCGTTATAAGTAAGTGATGAGAAGTTTAATAAGATTTATTTAATACACACAATAATATAACACAACTATTAATATGGCACAGACTATTTCAGTTAAGAGAGCTTACGAACCAATGGATTCCAATGACGGTTTCAGAGTATATGTCGACCGGTTATGGCCACGCGGATTGTCCCATGAGACATTCCATTTTGACTTATGGGACAAAGATATCGCTCCCTCAACAGAGCTGAGGGAGTGGTTCCACTCCAACCCGCAGGCAAATTGGAGCGAATTTGAGCAGGAATACAAAAAAGAATTATTGCATAGTCCGGCTTTGGAGGCTTTTAAAGAAATTGTCGAGAATAAAAATAAAGTAACATTGCTGTACTCTTCCCACGACACCATTCATAATAACGCCCAGATTCTAAGGGAACTGCTTTAAAATCACAAAAGCAAACGCCGTTCTTCGGCAACGGTAATCGGCGAGGAGTGACCGGACAGAAGAATAGTATCATCCGGCAAAGAAAGAATCTTGCTTACGATAGATTCTTCCAACTCGGCACGGTTTCCTCCGGGGAAATTCGTCAGTCCGGCACCATGCTCGTAAAGGGTATCTCCAACAAATGCGGCACTGTCCGCCTGTGAATAAAATGTGACAGAGCCGGGGGTATGCCCGGGGGTATGGATCACTTTGAGAGTGAAGCTTGAATTTGCCTTCAAACGTATTATTTCGCCATCATAAAGTTCCTCATAGTGGGGCACTGTTATCGGTGCGCCTGAGTTTGCGCTCAGGTTAAGCCGGGTGTCAGTGAGATAGCGCGCATCTGCCGGATATATATAAATAGGTGCGGCAAATTTCTCGCGAAGAATTTCAGCCGCGCCAAAATGGTCGAAATGACCGTGGGTGAGAAGGATTTTTTCAATATGCCAACCGTTTCTCACTACTGCATCGTAAATAAGACCAGCTTGTGCGCCCGGATCAATTATATACCCGCTTTTGGAATGGTCATCGATATAAAAATAGCAGTTTTCGGCAAAGACGCCTTGAACAGTCAATTCCCTTATCATATTTGCTATGCTTTAATTGATGTTTTTTATTAAAGAAGCACACATCCGTCCGGTCCACATGCATGCGGACGCTCGCCACTCTGAGCGGGCTGGCTTTCACGCTGCTTTTTCAACTCACGCTCAAGTACTGATTTGAAGCCCTCGGTTGACATTGCGCCCGGAACAGCAAACCCACCGTTAAAGAGCAAGTATGGCACTCCATGGACACCCCGCATTGCGGCATCACGCTCGTCAAAGCGTACTTCATCATCATACATATCTGATTCAAGCACATCTTTCACTTCCTTCTCATCCATGCCCACAGACATTGCCTTATCAAGGAGAACTTTATGGTCGGAAAGCACGAGGTTTTCAGTAAAATAAGCGGCAAACAGAGCCTCGTTGAGCTTCTCCACAGTTTCCTTGCCGTATTTCGCTTCTGCAAGTTTCATCAGGCGATGGGCGTCGCGCGTATTTGAGTACCTTGTAGTCTTATACCTGAAATCGATTCCAATCTCCCTGCCAAGCTCTGAAATGTGCTCAATCTGCGCTTCGGCTTCTGGAATGGACAGGCGGTACTTCATTGCAAAACGCTCAGGTGTGGTGGTGGTAACATCCTTGGGTGCAGTCGGATCAAGTTCAAAAGCGCGGTAATCAATCCGCACCTTGTCCTGCAAGCCGAGTTCTGCAATTGCATGTTGCAAACGAGTTTCACCGATATAGCAGTAGGGACACGCGAAGTCAGACCAGATTGTTAATGTCATTACATTTTTATCCATGATTTTATCCTTTTATTGTTTATTGATTATTTTGTCTAATATTTCCATGAGAATTGAAAGCTCCTCATCAGTAAGCATTCCGGTAAGAGCCTTATGCCGCTCTTTTGCCACGGCTATTACCGCTGGCTCAATTGCCCTCCCCTCTTCAGCGACAAACACTTTTACACATTTGCGGCTCACCGGCTCTGTTCTCACCAACCCTTTTTTCTGCATCGCGGTCACGCACCGGCTTATAGAAGCCTTGTCCTTGCCTATAAGTTCTGCAATCTCGCATTGCTGCATTCCGTCAGTGCTGTACAGCGCACGCAGGAGTATATATTCAGGGACAGACAGGTCGAGACCTGCATTTGCCAACGCTTCGGCGAGTTCACCATATAGCACCTGGAAGGCGGTTCCAAAGCGGCAGCCCAAATTGGGCATCTGATATATTTTGCTTTTATTCATCATAGTATCTAATAAACAAACCAGCCCTAAAATAGTTGACACATCAACCATTTTAACATAACAAAACTCCCTGCACGCATTGAAGCGGACAGGGAGCATTGTCGTTAACAGCTGTAGTTACAGGCTGTTGCGGAGGATTGTTATTACCTCATCGCGGGTAAGCTTGTGATAACCGGCATCAAAAATGATTGTTGCGTCTGCGATAGCCTCAAGCATATCGGGAGTTACGCCAAGCGATGTTATTTCTGAGGCAGCGCCAATCTCCTTGATCCAAGCGGCAAGTGCATCAATGCCCTCTGATGCAAGTTGCTCGTCAGTCTTGCCTTCTGCGGGGATTCCCCATACCACATGTGCGAAGCGGGCAAAACGCTTGATGCCGTACTTCATCACAAAACGGTAGTATGCAACCGAAATGCCGGAAAGAGTCATGCCATGCGTTGCATTGGTGTTTGCTCCGATAGCGTGACCAATCATGTGTACCATCCAGTCCTGTACCTTGCCTTCACCGATAAGGGTGTTGAGCGCCCATGTTGAGGACCACATGAGGTTTGAGCGCGCCTCGTAGTTCTCAGGGTCTTTAACGGCAACGCGGCTTGATTCAATAACAGAGCGCATGAGACCTTCCGCAAGGTAATCTGAAGTGCTGTCATCATCGCCTGAGAAATATTGCTCCATGATGTGGCTCATGGTGTCGAAGATGCCCGCTACCATCTGCCTCTGCGGGAGCGAGAATGTGTACCGCGGATTGAGGACAGCAAATTTTGGCATAACTTCTTCACCGAACACTTTGCCGATTTTCAAATTTGCGGCATGGTTTGTAATTACAGAGCCACCGTTCATTTCCGACCCGGTACCAGCCATTGTGAGGACCGCTCCCACCGGAATAATCCTTTCCCCGGGCTTCGGGTCATCCTGCTTGACCCAGAAGCGTTCCCAAGCATCGCCGTCATACCATGCGGACACGCTTACAGCTTTTGAGTAGTCGATGGTTGAACCTCCGCCAACTGCAAGAATGAAATCGACATTGTTTTCACGCGCTACCTTGCGCCCTTCGTTCAGTTTGTCAACTGTCGGGTTTGACATCACTCCGGGAAGCTCGACAATCTCCTTGCCGGCGGCATTTAAAGCGGCAATGACATCGTCGTACACGCCATTACGCTTGATTGAACCGCCGCCATAGGTCAGCAGCACTTTTTTTCCGAAGCCTTTGAGAGCTTCGGTTAGATTTTTTTGAGCCTCATCTCCGAAATACAATTTCGTGGGATTGGCATAAACGAAATTTCCTAACATTTTTATTATTGTTTTAAAGTTTTGTCATTCTATAGCCTTTATAACTTTTGCCGGGATTCCGCCTACAACAGTGCGCGGCGGCACATCCTTGTTGACAACCGCTCCTGCCGCGATTATCGCACCTTCCCCTATCGTGACTCCCTGAAGGATTGTGACATTTGCACCAATCCACACTTTGTCTCCTATTTTTACCGGAGCAGCTGTCATGTCAGCACGGCGGTCGGGATCCATAACATGGTTGAGTGTTGCAATAACACAATTGTGACCGACAAGCACGTCATCGCCAATGGTTATTCCACCCTGGTCCTGAAATTTGCATCCGGCATTTATGAACACTCGTTTGCCTATGCGGATATTCTTGCCGCAGTCGGTGTAAAACGGAGGGAACAGACCGAAACTGCCGTGAATCTCAGTGCCGGTAAGCTCCGACATGAGAGCAACAATCTCATCATGGGTATGGTATGCATTGTTAATCTGCATGGTTATGCGAATTGCCTCCTGGCTGAGTTCGTGCATCTTCTTATGGGCGGAAGAGCCAGCTGTAATAACTTCGCCGGACTCCATGAGTGCTATAAAATCTTTTGTCGTCATATCTATAAAACAATTTGAGTCATGCAAAGTTAACTTTGGATTGATGCTAAATCAGCCCAAAATTGCTGAGATATTGACCATAATTGCAGATGATGCCTAAAGCGATGCAAGTATCATTGAATTTGCCTTGTCGACAACAGACACATCCATGCTCGCAAGGTAAATCCTCGTAATGCTTTCGGAGCAGTGACCCATGCCTTCGCTTATCACGCTGACGGGCACTCCTTTGGTTCGTGCCGCCGTTGCCCAACTATGCCGCGCAACATAAAGCGTGAGCGGAGTGCGGATGCCGACAAGTGCCGCCACAAGTTTAAGGTTGTAGTTGATATTGGATGCGGCATTGCGGTAGATGCATCTTTCATTAAAGCCGGTGCGGGTGATAATAGGCAGAAGATACGCAGTGTTGTTGCACGGATATTTGTTTACAATCGCCTGCATGTCGCTGGTTCACTCAATTGTCAGGGTCTTTCCGGTCTTGCGGCGGCGATATTTGATGCGTCCGTTGCTCAAATCGGACTTC
>DAAJ01000088.1:2713-2880 GCA_001701115.1 Bacteroidales bacterium GP2 | reverse complement strand
TCCCAGAAGTTACAGAATTTTTCCCATACGACCTGATAGCCGGTTGACATTACAAGATTTGGCTTGTCGTAAGGTTTGCCTGCTGCCTGACGGCGTTTTTTCCATCTCTTGAGCGCGGCAAGACCGCCGAGCATACAAGCCTCGGAAGAACCGATTGCAAGCGCACC
>DAAJ01000088.1:0-2614 GCA_001701115.1 Bacteroidales bacterium GP2 | reverse complement strand
TAGTTGATATTGATAGCCTCATTCATCAGCTTTGTGGCATACTCATCCATGTAAGTAGTCACGAAAGTGGCGAGGTTAAGGCGAGGCTGGGTCTGGGCGAATGTTTCGTCCTTTACCATCTGGTAAGCGATTTCGGGAGTGGTAGGACCATTCGGAATCTTTTCTACAGGTGCGGGCTGCAGCATGGCGTCTGAGCCGAACACATCAGTTTTTGCATCACCCTTGCGGAAGTTAGGGTCTAAGCTCTGGTCTAGCATAATAGTTAGTTTTAAAAGAGTAATTGAATAAGTTAACTGATTTTACAGGATTGTGTCACGCACCTGGAAAATATGTCAGTAAAACAAAAGCAAGAGCAAAAAAGTCAGGTGATTTTTGTACAAAATCGCACATTTAACAGAATTAACGTGCATTTTAACATTTTCCCCTGATTTTCTGGCGGTTGGACAAAAAAAGAGCCCGACTCCGGGTGGGATGGGGGAATCGGGCGGAGAAGGTTATACATTTCGATACGATTTGGCTTTTTAATAACGCCAGCAAAATGCCTTCTCATGTCAATCAAACACCTGCGACAGACAAAAAGTTTCCTCAAATCGCTTTTTTTCATTTTGCAACACTTTTGCGAGCACGTGTGTTATGACTATATATTATATTAAGGTATATAACCACATTATGGAACAAACCGCTTGCGACCATTCATCAACCCATGCACGCCTTAAGGCTATATGTGCTTTCCTTGCACGATACTCCACCACGCTTGTGGCGTGCGGCGCCACCACTCAGAGAGCCACGCTCAATGTAGTAAGGATAGCAAAGACTTACGACACACAGGTTGTGCTCACAATCCTCTCCAACCATGTGATGATTACCGTGCATGAACTCAACGGCGACCATACATATACCTTAACCCGGCGTATACGCCAGTCACCAATAGATTTCTCGCTTAATTCAGCGCTAAGCCGCCTTAGCTGGAAAATAGCCGATTGCAATGTGGAATTAAACCACGCCCAAAGGATGTTTGACACCCTGCTGAGCCGCCATAGAATCAAAATTGTCCCTCTCACCCTCATGGTCGGCGCGGCAAATGCATCATTTTGCCGCCTGTTCGGAGGAGATTTGCCCGCAATGCTGATTGTTTTCATTGCCACGATCGCTGGATTCTGGCTCAAACACATAATGACATCAAAATGGCATTGGAGCATCTATGCCGCAACATTCATCTGCGCATCCGTTGCCGCGCTGATATCATGCGCTCCAATGGTTTTCGGCTGGGGAGCTACTCCACAGGTTGCACTTGCAACAAGCGTGCTGTTCCTTGTGCCGGGAGTGCCGTTCATCAACGGGCTCAGCGACATGATGACCGCCCACTACACCTGCGGCATAGGTCGCCTGTTCAAAGCCGTCATGCTCACTATATGCCTCACCGGCGGTCTTATGGTGGCATTCCTGTGCATGGATATCAATATGCTTTAAATTAAAAAAGATGGAACTATTTATCGACATACTTTCCGATGGATTTTTCGCCGCTGTCGCCGCAGTAGGCTTCGGGGCTATAAGCAATGTGCCTGTCAGGAGCTTTACCGGATGCGCGATACCTGCCGCGCTCGGTCACATGTCCCGCTTCGTGCTGATGACAATCGTTGGCTGGAATATCATACTCGCCTCACTTGCAGGAGCATTTGCCGGAGGGCTATGCGCTATCTGGCTCTCGAAATACTATAAATGCCCCGCTGAATCACTCTCTATCCCCGCTATGCTGCCGATGATTCCGGGAATGTATGCCTACCATGCCGTCCAGGCGCTTGTGCTCTCTTTCTCGGAGAAATCAGAAGAAGGTTTCACACATTATTTCATGCTTTTCAACTATAACGCGGGAGTTTGCACACTGGTGATGCTTGCGCTTGTAGCGGGAGTGCTCATACCTATATATGTGTTTAACAAGCGTGCATTCACGGCAACCAGGAATGCGGAATGCCTCGACCCGTCACACCCTGACAGGAACTAAAACACAATTTGACGCTGTACAACAACATAAAAGGAGAAGCCCGGGTTATCTTGGACTTCTCCTCTCACGTTTCAACTATTTATTTATGAGAGCCCTAAACTCCGGTATCACTACCCGAACATAGGGACGAGGGATGTTGAAATAAAAACTGCTTCTTACTACTTATTTCTATTGTATTTCAACTTACTTACATCAATAAAACAATCGTCGGCACATTATTCCCTCGCGCACCTTACTAAAAGACTTTAAAAGATGTGAATCCATGACATCCTTACTCCCGATTGGATTTCAGAATAAAAAAATTGCACAATATATTTGCATATTTACAAAACATATCTTACCTTTGCGCCAACAAAACAAAATAAACACACCAACTATGAAAAATTTTACATTCGCTATGAAATGGCACGAAATCCTAAAACCCTACTCAGAAGACATCCGAAGGGAAGTGTATGACGCTGTGATTGAATACGCTGCGTCCGGAAACATCATTGAAATGCAGCCCCTTGCACGCATGGCATTCGACTTCATCCGTTACGAAATAGATGAGAAAGCACGCAGACGCGAGGCGCGCGTTGCCAAGAAGCCTGCTAAGAAAACCAAGTCCGCCAA
>DAAJ01000046.1 GCA_001701115.1 Bacteroidales bacterium GP2 | reverse complement strand
TATCGTCAATTAATTCTGACACTAATTCATTATCACAAGCAAGTATGCAATTAAGAGATTGCATATCTATGCCGGCAGTTGCACTTGCAATCACGCTTAAAAATGTTCGTAGCAGTCGGCAGTTATGTATATGGCTTTTGCTTAACCTGTTAAGGATGAATAATACTGCACTGCGGAAATCATACGGAATCTCTTCTATTTCAGAATATGACTGTAGGGCTCCAAAGTATCTTCCTATCATGTCAAGATAAATTCCACTTGACTCACTATTACAGAGTGTCTGTTGAAGTATTTTATTCTGTATGGTGGATGTAGTTCTTCCTTTTGAATTAAGCAAGCCTATAACAAGGTCTTTTTTTTCGGTTATATTAAATGGAGAGAGCTGAAGATGATGGAAATAACTAATATCATAGTTTTCTATCTTTTGACCGTTATGAGCGAAGGAAACGACGATACGAAGTTTCTCGAACTTATTGAACCAAGATTTATCTTCTTCGTTCCCATATGGATTTCTATATTCTCCCGTGATAATGTTGTTAAAAAGATCCGACTGGTCATTCTTATTAATTTGGTCAATTGCATCTATAAATACTACATATTTGCCAGGATTTAATAATTTGTCAAGCGTGTGAAACCATGATTCATTAAAGACCCCTTTGCCCTTTATTAACTCTCCCTCATAACTATCTATTGGATGAGGAAATCTCGCTTTTCCTTCCGGTGAGAGATATTTATGAAGGGCATTGAAACAATAAGATCGGTAAGATTAAAAATTCCATCTCCTGAACCAATGAATTGAGGAATCATCACATATTCAGTCTCTTGTGCCGTTGTAATGATAGCTTTGCTCATTAAAGAAGTTTTGCCAAGACCTGGTTCTCCGAGGACCATCAAGGGATATTGCAGTCCCTCAGACATAATATACGACATTATTCCTGAGAGTTCTTTTTCCCTTCCATAAAAATATTTTGAGTTCCTTTGGGCTATGTCAAAATAAAATTCATGTAAATATTCACTCTGTGTTAGGTTTTGCGATTCAATCTCTTGCTCTATCACGTGCCTGATGCGCCCCTCCATCTCATTCTCAAACCACTTTATATAATTTGGGTTAGTATAGTTTGAAAAATCAATTAGCCCAGTGCATAGAATATTTTCCGGTGGGAGGGTTTTAATGATTTTTTTCTTTAACCTATCTACAGAGTTCTTTAAAGCCTCATTTTCATCGCGGTAAATGTGATGAACGGATTTCGGAACAGATTTTAGGTTTCTTATGTATCCTACAACGTGTTCTTTTGCGTCTGCAACTTTGAATAAACCTTCTACAATCTCATGTTCAGTAGCTGATAGCCAGTTGTTTTCATAAAAGCGGCTGAATAAATTATTTATTCGCTCCTTAACATACTCATTCCAAATGGGCTGTAGAATAAATCTTCCATTAGGTAAGCAATTTGAATCGAATTTGTATGCCGCTTCCATCGCCTCTTTTTCAAATAAGCTTGCAAAAGAATAAATTTTGTCCCATTCATCCGGATATAATATTTCCGGTAGTGGGAGCCAGCCATAGCGATCTCCAATCAGAAACATGAAATTTGGTCGCGGCGATAGGTCTTTGCAACGCCGAAGCTCATTTAGGCAAATTTGCATTGTGTTATTTTCCGCGCTTGATTCCTTTGACACGCCCCAGCGTAAATCAATATAATCGATGGACCATCCGGAAGGAGAATATTCGGCATGTAGTTTTGACATTAAGCGTGTAATAGCATTACGTTCAGGTTCCATGTCTGCAAAGGTGGAACTGATGAAAAAGCGAATGGAGCGACGACGAAAAGACATAGGGGAATGAGTTTATATGTAGGGTTCTACTGATTCATTACAAAAATAATGAAATAATCTGTAAACATGAAAGATATATGCATGTAGAGGTTATGAAAACGGCTTCGGGAGAGGCATATTTACCTTTGAACTGAAAGGTNNGGCTGCGCCTATTTTTGACACAGCCTCAGGGTATATAGCGCAGTATAATATGTCAGGCTTTGTCAAGTGCCTGGGCAAGGTCTGCGATAATGTCATCAATGTGCTCTGTGCCTATGCTAAGGCGTACAGTCGAGGGGGTGATGTGTTGCTCAGCTGCTTCTTCAGGCGTAAGCTGTGAGTGGGTGGTAGTGTATGGGTGGATTACCAGGCTCTTCACATCCGCAACATTAGCAAGCAATGAGAAGATTTCAAGTGAGTCAATGAATCTCCAAGCTGCGTCAACTCCACCTTTCAGTTCAAAGGTAAATATGCTTCCGCCCCCATTTGGGAAATAACGGTTGTATAGTTCGTGGTCGGGATGGTCTGGGAGTGAGGGGTGGTTGACTTTCGCAACTTTGGGGTGCGATGCAAGGAATTCCACAACTTTGAGCGCGTTTTCAACATGGCGCTCGATTCGGAGTGATAGCGTTTCGATGCCCTGGAGCAGGATGAATGCATTAAAGGGTGAGATGCACGCACCTGTATCGCGGAGGATGACGGCACGGATTCGTGTGACGAATGCAGCCGGTCCGGCAACATCAGCAAAAACGGCACCATGGTAGCTCGGATCCGGCTTGGCGATTGTGGGGAACTTGTCAGCATTCGCTTTCCAGTCAAAATTGCCAGAATCAACAATCACACCGCCGAGGCTGGTGCCATGCCCGCCGATGAATTTTGTTGCCGAATGAACAACAATGTCCGCACCATGCTCAAACGGGCGCATCAGATAAGGAGTGGCGAAAGTGTTGTCTACAATCAGGGGAATGTTATGGCGGTGGGCTATTTCTGCAAGGGCGTCAAGGTCGGTAACATCGGAGTTGGGATTTCCGAAAGTTTCTACAAAAAGGCACTTGGTGTTTGGCTTTATCGCGGCTTCCACTGCTTTCAGGTCACGCACATTTACAAATGTGGATTCAATTCCCCGTGGCTCAAATGTGTGGGCGATGAGGTTGTACGAACCGCCATAAATATTGTCTGCCGCAACAATATGGTCGCCTGAACGGGTGATGTTTTCAAGGGCGTATGTCACTGCTGCGGCACCGCTTGCAACTGCGAGTGCTGCAACTCCGCCTTCAAGCGCTGCAATACGTTTTTCCAGCACATCCTGCGTAGAATTGGTGAGCCTGCCGTAAATATTGCCGGCATCTTTGAGCGCGAAACGGTCTGCTGCGTGCTGCGAGTTGCGGAACACATATGATGTAGTTTGGTAAATAGGCACCGCGCGTGCGTCGGACGCAGGATCGGGTTGCTCCTGACCCACATGGAGCTGAAGGGTTTCAAAATGTAATTTTTTGTCTGACATAAAGTACTTTTTTATTGGTAAATTTAAAAAAGCATGAAGATCTTCACAGACCCTCATGCCCAGATTTAACTCTCTCTATATTGCAAAATCTTTAATCTTCATATTTTCTTGCGCCATCGCTAACGATAACGGGATACACTTTGGGTTCGTGTCCGTAGCGCTCTTTGAATTTCTTCTTTGCAGTAGCAACGAAGTTGTCATAGAGCTCATCTTTAACGAGGTTTACGGTGCAACCGCCGAATCCGCCACCCATGATGCGTGAGCCGGTAACTCCACATTCTTTAGCGATGTCATTGAGGTAATCAAGTTCCTCGCAGCTCACTTCGTAGTCCTTGGACAATCCGCGGTGGGTTTCATACATGCAGCGTCCAACTGTGTCGTAATCGCCGGCAACAAGTGCGTCGCAAACAGCGAGAACGCGGTCTTTTTCCTCGATAACGAATTTAGCACGGAAGTAGTCTTCTGCTGTTATGTCGGTCTTGATAGCGTCAAGCATCTCCATTGTAGCGTCGCGGAGTGTTTCGATGCCGAGACGTTTAGCTACTCTTTCGCAGCTCTGGCGACGTTTGTTGTATGGAGAATCAGCAAGTTCATGCTTAACAACAGAGTCAAGAAGCACGAGCTTGTGACCTACGGGCTTGAAGGGGAAATATTCAAATTCCATTGAGCGGCAGTCAAGACGCATGAGGTGGTCTTTTTTGCCGAATACGCTTGCAAACTGGTCCATGATGCCACAGTTCACACCACAATAGTTGTGCTCTGTTGACTGACCGATGCGTGCAAGTTCAAATTTGTCTATGCTGTTGTCGTTGAAAAGGTCGTTGACAGCATTGGCAAAGCAGCTTTCGAGTGCTGCAGAGGATGAAAGACCTGCTCCGAGGGGCACATTGCCTGCAAATACAGCGTCAAATCCTTCAACTTTGCCGCCTCTCTTAAGCACCTCGCGGCAAACACCGAAGATGTAACGAGCCCAGCTCTGCTGAGGCGCGTCAGCTTCGTTCAGCCCAAATTCAGCATAATCATCAAGGTCAAGCGAATACACTCTTACTTTGTCAGTGCCGTTGGGGAGAATTTCTGCCATCATGTATTTGTCAATGGCACCGGGGAATACGAATCCGCCGTTGTAGTCGGTATGCTCGCCGATAAGGTTGAAACGTCCGGGAGCAACATAAAGTGTTCCACTGTTATTGAAGCGCTCGCTAAACGCCTTGTTGATTTTTTCTTTCATTAAAGTATCTGTTTAAGGATTAGGTGATAAAAAGCAATAACTAAACTTGCGGTTCTGCTTTCACGGAGCAAAGTAATGAAAAAAAAATGGAAAATAAAAATAGTATCGTAACAATGTTTGTAATTTTGCATAAGATTTTACTTAACGACAATGGAAATATTAAAGCATGAGTGTGGAGTGGCGATGATTCGCCTGCTTAAGCCTCTGGAATACTATAAAGAAAAGTACGGCACCTATTGCTATGGCTTGTCAAAGCTGTACCTTATGATGGAGAAACAGCACAACCGCGGACAAGAGGGAGCCGGAATTGGGGTGGTGAAACTCCATGCCGAGCCGGGGCATGAATATGTGTTTCGTGAAAGGGCTCTCGGCACCGGGGCAATCCAGGAAATATTTGACACAATCCGTCCTCAGCTTGAAAAAAGCGGTGTTGAGCACCGGACTGCCGATTTTGTAGAAAAGGAGGTCCCTTTTATCGGGGAAATCTATATGGGGCATCTGAGGTACAGCACTACCGGGCGCAGCGGGTTAAGTTACGTCCATCCATTTCTTCGGCGCAATAACTGGCGGTCGCGCAACTTATTGCTATGCGGCAACTTCAATATGACGAATGTTGAGGAGATTTTCCAAGGCGTAGTAGCGATGGGACAGCATCCACGCATATACAGCGACACTGTCATGCTGTTGGAACAACTCGGTTATGCGCTTGACAAAGAGAACCACAGGATATACAGGCAGTACCGTGATTCACTCATGGAACCGGAGCTGACAAAAATAATTGAGGACAATATTGACATGAAGGAGGTCCTTATGCATACTGCTCCTAAATGGGATGGCGGCTTTGTGATCTGTGGCGCGACAGGTAGCGGAGATATGTTTGCTCTCCGTGACAGCAACGGCATACGTCCGGCATTCTATTATTGTGATGACGAGGTGGTAGTTGTAGCGTCTGAGCGTCCTGTAATCCAGACTGTGATGAATGTGCGCCGCTCCGAGGTGCATGAACTTGCACCGGGAAGTGCTGTTATTGTCACTAAAAACGGCGAAGTGGAAGTGAGTGATGTAATCGGAGCCGGCGATAACCAGCGGTGTTCATTCGAGCGCATATATTTTTCCAGGGGCAGTGATGCGGACATTTACCGCGAGCGCAAGGCACTCGGGCGCGCCATAGTTCCGCAGGTGCTTGAAAGTGTAGGGTATGACCTTGACAATACGGTAGTGTCTTTTATCCCCAATACTGCCGAAGTGGCTTTCATCGGTATGGTAGACGGGCTGGAAAGATACCTTGATGGTCTGAAAGCAGACAGAATTCTTGCCGCGCAGGAAACCGGCACCCTCAATATGGGCACACTGAAGGAAATCATGAGCCATAAGCTGAGGGTTGAGAAAGTTGCAATAAAGGATATAAAACTAAGGACTTTCATTGCGGAGGGTGAGGCGAGAAATGACCTTGCGGCACATGTGTATGATGTGACATACGGATGCGTGAAAAACGATATAGACAATCTTGTTGTGATTGATGACAGCATAGTGCGTGGCACAACCCTAAAACAGAGCATTCTGCGAATCCTTGACAGGTTGCATCCGCGCAAGATTGTTGTTGTAAGTTCATCGCCACAGGTACGCTACCCGGATTACTACGGCATAGATATGTCCCGCATGGGTGAGTTTATTGCTTTCCGTGCTGCAGTGGAGCTGCTCAAGGAGAGCGGCAGGGAGGATGTGTTGCGGAAAGTGTATGAGAAATGCCTTGCAATGGAGTCTGTTTCTGACGGCGAGCTTAAGAACTGTGTTAAAGAGGTCTATGCTCCGTTTACAGATCGTGAAGTGGCAGAGAAGATTGCAGAGATGCTTACTCCCGAGGGTACGGGCGCAGAGGTAGAGATTCTATTCCAGAGCCTTGACGGGCTCCATGCTGCGGTGCCGAATCATCCGGGCGACTGGTATTTTTCCGGTGACTATCCTACTCCAGGCGGCATAAGGCTTGTAAATCGTGCGTTTGTAAACTATTACGAAGGAAACGCCGACAAACGCTGATGCGTTGAATTAAAAAAAATCGGGTGTCACCTCAAGGATGGCACCCGATTGTATTTTGATATAAGCGCAGGCGCTTATTTGTTGACCGCTTTTTCTACATAAGCCTTGAAGTCGTCGTAGGGCTGGTCGCCGACAAGACCTTCAGCTTTTGAGCCGTCAGGCATCACAGCGATGATGAAAGGTATTGATTGTACCTCAAATGTCTTTGCGATTTCGGGGCATTCATCAACGTCAACACTTACAAAAATGGCTTTGCCTTTAAATTCTTCGGCAACCTTATGGAATACCGGTTTGAATCTCTGGCAGGGTCCGCACCATGTTGCACTGAAGTCAACAAGCACAGGAACATCCGCCTTGGGAAGTTCGGTAGTGCCGGCAGCGAGTGCAACAACAGCATCTTCTCCAGCCTCAACAGTTACTGCTGCGGTGGAATCGGTCTGTACTTCTGTTGCAGGCTCTTCTGCTTCTCCTTCTGCCGCAGTATCTGTCTTTGCAGCATTGTTGCATGATGCAAGTGCGATAACAGCTGAAGCGAAGAGATATTTTATAGCTTTCATAAGCGGATATTAGCAGGAAAGAGCTGAGTTTGTTTTGTGAACAGCTTCAGCGCTCTTGTGGAAGAGTTCTTTTTCTGCTTCATTGAGGTCGAATTCAACGATTTTCTCAATGCCGTTCTTGCCGAGGATACAGGGAACGCCGATGCAAAGGTCTTTTTCACCGTATTCGCCGTCAAGCAGTGCTGAGCAGCTGATGAGTTTCTTCTGGTCACCGATAACAGCCGCAACAACCTGAGCTGAAGCAGCACCGGGAGCATACCATGCAGATGTGCCGAGAAGCTTGGTAAGGGTAGCACCGCCAACCATTGTGTCAGCAGCAACTTTTTCAAGCTGTTCTGCGGGGAGAAGTGTTGAAGCGGGGATGCCGCGGTATGCAGCGTAGCGTACAAGAGGAATCATAGTTGTGTCTCCGTGTCCGCCGATAACAATGCCTTCAACTTCAGTTGCGTTTGCACCGAGGGCAATGCTGAGGAAATATTTGAAACGTGCGCTGTCAAGAGCTCCACCCATGCCGATGATACGGTTTTTGGGAAGACCGGATGTCTTGTGGATAAGATATGTCATGGTGTCCATGGGGTTGGATACGCACACGATGATAGCGTTGGGTGAATATTTAAGCACGCTGTCAGTAACAGATTTTACGATACCGGCGTTAACACCGATAAGTTCTTCACGGGTCATGCCCGGCTTACGCGGAATACCTGAAGTGATTACAACAACATCAGAACCGGCAGTCTTTTCGTAATCGTTAGTTACGCCCACCATGTGGGTGTTGATAGTGAGAAGATTGGCAGTCTGCATAATGTCCATAGTCTTTCCTTCGGATAGACCTTGCTTGATGTCGATAAGTACTACTTCATCAGCTACATTGTTTGTTACCAATACATTGGCGCAGGTTGCTCCTACATTGCCGGCGCCTACTACTGTTACCTTTGACATAATCTTGAATTTATATTTTTGGTTGATAATTTCGTCACGTACAAAATTACAAAATATTTTAGAAACTGCTTAAAATTTCTTGATGATTTATTGAAAAAGGGAAAAATGGACATAAAATTTTGTGGTTATGTGAAAAAGAACTAAATTTGCCATGTCCCTGCAGAGGCGGGGACATTAAATTCTTTTTATGAAAGCGTTTCATGCTTATCCTCTTACAGAAAATGCGCCAAATATTTTATATTCTGAGGGAAAGCAGTCAAGGAGCGCTCATGCTCGTCGATTATCCATTCCCGAGAAGGGTCGTGATATTCGCACAAGCGTGGGAGTGGACTGTTTATTTCAGAATAGGGTATTTGGCGATTCCTCTGTAAGAATAGACTGAACATTGTCCTACGCTTTCGTTGTATTAAACCATGTTAAAAGCTGATCGGGGGACACGTGAAGCACACATTTCTTTATATGAAAACTTTTATAAGAAAAGCCTTGTTGCTGTTAGTGATTTTGTGGTCATCGCCGCAACTCTTTGCC
>DAAJ01000005.1:290-7439 GCA_001701115.1 Bacteroidales bacterium GP2 | reverse complement strand
ACTGGTGGTTTCAGCCACTCACCCACCTCTCCTTTGGTGGCGCTGTTGCCAATTGTGGTGCAAAGGTAATTGTTTTTTTCTACCGATGCAAGCATAGCGTAGCTTTTTTTATTTAATTTTGTAGCATGGAAGAGCAAAATATATCTGAAACCACGCCTAAACGTGCGGCAAAAAGCCGAAAAACGACCTCGCGCAAATCCCGCAAAAGCAAGAGCAACCCGTTGGTATGGGTTGTCATAGCTATCTCCGCGCTGATGCTCGTCGGCGCATTTGCCGTTTTCTGCTTTCACTCTTACAGGGGTGACGCGGTGTGGGTGTACATTCCAAAAGATGCCACGGCAAAGGATATAAAGGAGAAACTCACTGAGGCGATGGGAAGCGGTGAGGCAAACCGCATCATGGGGCTATGGAAGCTAATGGGCGGGAAACCATCCACCGCACACGGAGCCTACCGCTTTTTCCCGGGCAATTCATCTGTGCGCATGGCACGACGGCTCCAGACCGGCGCACAGACCCCGGTTAAAATCACATTCAATAACGTGCGCAAACTTGATGAACTTGCAGCTAAGATTGCAAAGCCTATGGAGTTTTCCGCTGATGACTTCCTCGCCGCATGCCGGAAAGAGCTGCCCGGATACGGATTTGATGATGAACGCCAGTATGTTGCCGCCTTTTTGCCCGACAGCTATGAGATGTACTGGACCGAGAGCGCAGACAATGTGGTGGAGAAACTGGTAAAACACCGCAACTCTTTTTGGAACGATACACGCCGCGCAAAAGCAAAAGCACTCGGGCTAACTCCGGTACAGGTTGCTACAGTAGCATCAATTGTGGAAGAGGAGACCATGAAACGCGACGAGCGCCCCACTATAGCGCGCCTTTACCTAAACAGGCTCGACAAAGGGATGAAACTTCAGGCTGACCCGACAGTGAAGTACGCTGTAGGCGATTTCAATCTCAGGCGCATACTTGCCAAGCACCTAAAAGTATCCTCGCCATACAACACCTATGAAAACAAAGGAGTGCCCCCCGGACCTATCAGGGTTGCAGAAGCGGCAACTATAAATGATGTGCTTGACGCGCCAAAAAACAATTATATATATATGTGTGCCCGCGAGGATTTTTCCGGCTACCACAATTTTGCCGCAGACTACGACACGCACATGGCTAATGCACGCCGCTACCAGGCAGAACTTAATAAAAGAGGAATAAAATGAAACAGGAGTCTGGCGACGAACTGGTAACCCTTGCCGAATATCCCCACGACTGGCAGGCGCACATTGCCAAAGGCATTCTTGATGACGCGGGAATACCTTGCATAATCAACAATGAGCTTTTCGGAGGAATCTATCCCATCGGGTTCAACTCTATCGGCGCTATCACTGTGTCAGTGCGCCGCCGCGACCTTGAGGAGGCGCGCCGCCTCACCGATCACTGCTCGGACAGCGGTGACTGAAACGCCTCGTTTATCACTTTCACATCGTTCTCGCCGCCCGACTCATCCCCATCATTCTCGGCACGGAGAATCACATAGCGGTCATAGTAGGCAAGAAGCAATGTGGTGAGCGGCAACGCGATAATCAATCCTATAAGCCCGAGAAGGCTTCCCCAGACCGACAACGACAATAAAATCAAAGCCGGGTTGAGCCCCATTGCCTTGCCCATGATTTTCGGAGTAAGGAAAAGATCCTGAATCACCTGCACTACGCAGTACACCGCAATGCATTCCCAAAATATTGTCCAGAAATTTCCTCCGCCCGCAACCGCATAGACAAGGCAAAGCAGCCCCGCAGGAACTATTGATATCAGCTGAAGGTAAGGCACCATATTGAGCACTCCTATGAACAGCCCGAGCGCAACTGCCATTGGCAAGCCTATTATCAGGAATCCTATGCTGAAAAGAATGCCGACAATGAATGCAACAAGCGCCTGGCCGCGGAAATAGTGGTTCATGCTGTCCTTTATGTCATTCCCCACTTTAAATACAATCGGACGGTACTTCGGAGGGACCATGCGGCGCATACCGCGGTTAAGGCGCTCATAATCTATCATCACGAAGATTACATACAGCACTACCACGCACCAGCTCACTATGCCGAGAATCACAGAGATGCTGCCGTTGATGATTTTCCATGAAGCGCTCATGGCGCTCTCTATAAGCGATGCCCACTCCTGGCGCGTCAGCAAATCTGAAATCTCATTGAAATCCACATGGCGCCGGATAAACTCGTGGAATGATTCCGGCAGGAAAGCAACCGCACCTTCGGAGCTCGCATAATTGCGCAGGATGCCCGCCATTTCGTGCATTTCATTAAACAGCATCGGCACAAAGAAATAGCAGATTATGCCGGTGAGGAAAACAACCTCGAAAAGAGTCACGAAAATCGCCGGAGTGCGAGTCTTGAAATGAAGCAGCCGTTTGTTATACTGAACAAAAGGCTCAAGCATGTAAGCGATAAGGCAGGCAACGCAAAATGGCAGCAGCACATCCTTGAGCGTGTTGATGAGCCATATCACGCCGGCGAAGCACAGCGCGCCGATAATAAGGCGGACAACACGGTCAAAAGTATAAGGCTGGCGGGTGTGTGGCATAACTTTGGGGGTATCAGGGAATGAGACGGTCAAGAACAGTTTTTATCAGGTCAGTCACCGCAGTGCGGTAGTTGGGAGTAGAATTATGGTTCATCCGGTTAGCGATAATAGAGCACACTGTCATTGCCTTGTGACCCATCAGCAGCGACAAGCCCTGCAGCGGCGCGCTCTCCATCTCGTAGTTGGTAATCCTCAGCCCATTGTGGCGGAAAGTTTCTATCTTGCTGTTCAAATCAGGATTTGCAAGCGGCAGCCTCACCTCCCTGCCCTGCGGCCCATAAAAACCCACGGCGGAAATAGTGTTGCCCACCACCATGTCATCACCGCCAATGCGCTTCACAAGCTCCGGGTCGGCATTAACGACGTAGGGCTTAGCCCATAGGGGATTCCACCCGGTGTGGGCGCACAGCGCCGCCTCATAATCGAGGTCAGACACATCGTTGCGCCCCGCATAGTAATTCAGCACGCCGTCAAACCCTATTGACTTGCCGGCAATCACTGGAGTGCCCACAGGTATGTCTGGCTGCAAAGCGCCGGAAGTGCCGATACGCACCAGCTCCAGAGTGCGGTGCTCCGGCTTCACTGTCCTTGTCGCGAAATCCACATTGGCAAGGGCGTCAAGCTCAGTCATTACAATGTCGATGTTGTCAGGACCGATTCCGTGGGAAAGGCACATCACCGGAGTGCCGCGCAGAGTGCCCCCTACAGTCCTGAACTCACGGCTCTGCACCGCGTAATCGCGGGTATCGAAGAAAGAAGCTACCAGATCCACCCTGCCCGGATCCCCGACAAGTATAATCTTATCAGTCAGCTGCTCCGGAAGCAGATGGAGATGAAACACACTGCCGTCACTGTTGATGATAAGTTCAGATGGTTCTATTATTTTCTGTGCCATAATGGTATATGTGATGTGTTTATTGGCTGGTGCCTAAGCGAGCCGGTATTTGGCGCCCGGATAAGCAAGCAGCAGTCCTTTGAACTCCATGTCTATCAGCAGGGCAACCAGCTTGCCCACGCTTATGTCAAGGGCTATCGAAAGCTCATTCACCCTCGCCTCCCCCTTCTCCGTTATATAATTGACAACAGCCTGCTCCTCTGGCGACAGTTCCACAAAAAGGCTCTGCTGGGCAGCCTCCTGCGGCTTCCGCTGCAAGCCCATCGCATCTATCAGGTCGTCAGCGTTGCAAATCAGCGCCGCGGAATTGGACGCGATAAGCCGGTTGCACCCCGCGCTGTACTTGTCAGATATTCTTCCCGGCAGGGCGAATACCTCCCGGTTATAGTCCGCGGCAAGCCCGGCGGTAATCAGCGCTCCACCTTTCGTTGCGCTCTCAGGCACGACAAGGCAATCGCACAGCCCCGCGACAATCCTGTTCCGCGCCACGAAATTCCCCTTGTGCACCGGGTCGGCAGAGGTAAACTCCGTCAGAAGCATACCGCTTGACCTGACAATATTGACAGCGCTCTGACGATGCTGCGCAGGATAGATGGTATTGAGCCCGTGGGCAAGAACCGCAACTGTTGGCAAACCATGCTTCAGCGCGGCACGGTGGGCGGTGATATCTATCCCGAAAGCAAGCCCGCTCACAATCACCGGAGGCTCAGCAAGCGAATCGGCAAGCCCCTCAACAAGCCTCTCGGTAAAATCAATGCCGTAAGGAGTGGCATGGCGCGTGCCAACAATGCCAATCATCGCACGCCGGTTCAAATCGCAGCTCCCGGCGCCATACAGCATAAGCGGAGCATCATCGCAATCCGCAAGCCTTGCAGGATAAGCCTCGTCAGTATAATACAATGGGACAATGCTGTGCGCCGCTATGAAATCCGCCTCCTTTGCCGCCTTATCAAGCAGCGAATCACGGTAACCCTTGTCAAAAATCTTGCTGCGCACGCCAACCACCGAGGCAAGCGCCGATTCCGAAGCGCTGAAGAAATCCCGCTCGCTACCCACCCTGCACAGAATCTCCGACGCAAGGACACGGTTCATCCCCTTCAGAGAAGCAAAAGCAATGCGGAAAACTAACGGGTCGACGCTCATTTCAGGTACTTTTCAAATGCTTTTGCAAGAACATCACCACGGGTAAGCCTGCCATCCTCGATGCACACAACCGTCACCTCCGCGCGGGTAACCGGCTCATTGTCCGCAGCACGGAAAATATCCTGGCGGAAGATAAACCGCGGACCCTTCCGGGTCAAGGAAAGGCGGCTAACCATATCCTCGCCGAGCTTCAGCGGGGTAAGGTACTCGATTTCAACCTTGCGGAGCACCGGGTCGATGCCCTGCGAATGCATCTCCGCAAAAGAGAAGCCCGCGCTGCGGCAAAACTCGTGGCGCGTATGCTCCATGTAGTGCAGGTAATTGGCATTGTTGACAATGCCCTGCACATCCACCTCGTAATCCCTCACCCGCATGGGCAATTCAAAATCGTAGCTGCCGATAGAATCCATAAATTCCGTTTGTTTGTGGTAAAGGTACGAAAAAAATATCTATCGGCAATCTCCTTTGTGCCAAACAATCACATCACCGCCCCGAACGGTCACGGCACCCCCTTGTGGATTGGCGGGTCATTTAGGCACGATGGCACGGGTGAACACATTGCCGTCAATCGTAATGGTATTGCCTTCAATATTCACCTTTCCCACCTCCTCATGCTGGATATTCTCTTTGCTATCATTAAGCAAAAGCCTTATAGTATTATCGCCTTCATTGAACTCCCACGATCCGGAAATAGAGTTATGTATCTTCTCGCCGTCAACATCTATCTCCTGATTATAAGTGTAGGTATAGGTGCTGGTAAGGTATATTGACACCTCCGCCGAATAATCGGTAGACACGATGCTTTTCTCCCATTTGCCGCGCAACACTTCACCGTAATTCACCGGAGTCTCCTCATTTTGGCATGAAGACGTCCCAACAGCAAGCAGCACGATGCCTAACAGCAATTTTAATATTTTATTCATATATATATTGTGGTTTAAGGTCATTTAATAATAAAAGATGTGTTCGCACTTCCGTTTTTAACGACATAAAAGCCCGATTTCGGCAACTTGATTTCCGAATCAGCCCCGTTATACACCATATTGCCGGAAAAATCAAACACTTTTACCGGATAATTCTTATTCACAGCCTCAACTGTGATTTTCAAGCCGGAATGCTTGGTCACGCTGAAATTATCTGAATAAATCTTGTCAACTATCCTCTGGATTTCTGCCTTGTCGCTTGAAACCACCACCTTATAAGGAGTTACACCCGCATAAACGACATCCGGGCACACAACACCATTCGCAACCGGGATTATCGAATATATGTCCGGCTCTACAGCATGCTCTTTTATGCTGTTCTGGTCCAGTGCCACACTGATTGATTCGCCGGATTCCACATCAGCTGTTGATGGCGCGGTATATGTCGTGTCATTTTCATTATTGATGTACATCCACCGGTAACTGATGCTGCCATTATAAATGGATGGATTGGCATGATTTACGGTAACCGTGCCGCCGCTTATTTCCATTGAGCTCACGGGGCGGATGATGCCTGTCTTGTCATCGTTGCGTTTGTTCGGATGGAGATTGACAATAGCGCAATGACCAACTGAAGGGCTGGACTCAAATCCTTCAGGAGTAAAATTTCTCCCGGCAACATCCATTGCGGTTAACTTATAATATCCGTCACAGTAGCCGTACCAGCCCCAGTTCATGGAAAAAAATCCGTCTTCATAACCGTCGCACATCCAACAGTGGCTTTCAACCGAACTTGCGGCGCGATATACTACCGGAGAATGTTGCTTCAGGCTATTGTATATGTCATTTTCCCATTCTTCCTGACCCGGATATACATGGCGGCATATCCATGCTGCCTCATCGCCGTAATCAAAATATTTGATTAACGACTCCTTGATGTCCACTGTATAAGCGCCGCTTCCGTAAATATCATAGTCCATGTCGAGGACATAGCCGCACACCTTCATCAGTTTGGCTATGGCATGCTTCTGGCTTTCGGTTTCATCCCCGTAATATGATATGAGCAAATCGTCATAATTAATTATTGCTGTCCGATAAAAAATTNNTAATTAATGGCGCATGTGTCAAGGTCTATAGTCAGGATATTTTGATGCACGCCTGCAGGTTGCGTCAGAGACTTATGGTAAGCGACAATCTGCGCCATGGCGGTTGCCACACATCCCGTCTTTGCATTTATCCCTTTTATGACCGGGCAATACATATTATAAGGGAAACCCTGACCCCATTTTGACTTCAACATCGGGGGAATATTCTCCCGGCTCTCTCCGCCCCTGCTTTTTGCCTGTTTGCTTGCGGTGTTGTTCTTCTCAGCGTATGCAATCTGCGCGCTGAACGATTTCAGCAAATAGGCGAAATTGTCCGGCAGATTGCCCGCGTCAAAACTGCCCTCCGGGCTGTACCCCAGAATCTCGTCTGTGAGGTCAGAGGCGGATACTATGACAAATCCGCCCCCGTTGCTGTTGAAAACATAGTAATTGTTGTCACTGCTTGCAAGCGTCATGCCCCCGCCCGAGCGAGACATTGCCGCCGTGGTGC
>DAAJ01000005.1:0-271 GCA_001701115.1 Bacteroidales bacterium GP2 | reverse complement strand
GGCATCATCCGCGCTTATCCGCCGTGCCGAAGCACTGCCCGCCACGAATGCCAACAATATTAGTGCTGCTATAAATCTCATGCCGTTAATCATATCTGTCACAAAATCAAAATTATAAAAAATTCTCCTGCCGTCAAAAAAAATCCATCAGCCGGAAACCGGACTACAGCCCCGGCTGATGGAAATGCCTGAGGAATGCCTCGGGAGCGGATTACAACTTCACCTTGTAGGCATTGCCGTTAAAGCGTGAAGCCGACTGTCACCCGTTCCA
>DAAJ01000131.1:722-22016 GCA_001701115.1 Bacteroidales bacterium GP2 | reverse complement strand
ACTTCCCGAAGTCCTTGTGGTAGCGCCGTGAGGCATATTTCACAAACCCCTCAGCACTCATTGTCACAACATTCGGCTTCACTTCAAGCACCACTCCGACCGCTTGTATAACACAACCCAATAGCAAGAGTCCGTATGCGGTCAAATGTCCAACGGGAGCTACTTCCTTGGCAAGATACATGTTGAAATCAAGAAATCCCGAAAAAATAAGTGAAAAGGGTATTTGCATCAGAATTTCAGTTCGGTCTCGGCTGCTGCCTATTCCACGAATAAACCATAGCTGCGCCAAGATGAGGGCGACATTGAAGAAAAATGTTACAGTTCCCAATGTCATGGAGCTGTTCTCGCTGATGACATAATTGAAACTTGATATTGGAGAAGTGCCAAGTGATGAACGGATAATGAACACCACTCCTAAGGTAATGAAATACAAACCTGTCACAAAAACCAGATACCTGGTGATCCATTTACCCATTTTATTCTGCACTCCTGAAAATTGTGAAACTAAATATTATCAGCAATATCCCAAGAAGCAAATTAAGATAGGCGATTAGGTTACGTTTAACTCCATTCTTTCTTAACGAACCACATCCTATTGCAATATTACAGCATCCTATAATCAGAAATGTTGCATTCATAATTTCCTATTACTTCAAGGTTACATTTGTCTTTTTAAGGACAATATAAGACTCGCCTTTATCGGAATTGAGACGAGTGATTGAATCATTTATGCAGTCAATTGAAGTAACCAAAGGTAGAATCTTTTTCAGCATTTCTTCCACTTCCATATTGTCACATGCCATCTCAGTTGTGAGAATGTCGGTTAAGTGAAGTGAATCATTGGACTGAGTGTAGTTTCCACCGAGATGATTGCAGTTTGTGGTTATTCCGAAGGTATTGTCCTCCCGGAAGTCAATATATGCCGTCATTCCCGGTTCTATATCGGATGGACGGACATATGAAGAATCATTCTCAACCACATTTTCAATCATCCATTGCCCTTCAACACTTGTCATGAAAATTTTAGCATCCCCTATTTCTTCGTCTCCTGTTTTATTAGGGGTACTTTTAGCACCTGTACATGCTGCCAAAACCAGCATCATACATATCAAAAGATATTTCCACATATTGTTTTATTTAAAGTCATTTCAAAATATATAAACCCTTCAAGGCAAACAATTACCTCAACTCTATGGCAAACCGATTAAAACCAGATGATTCTCCATTACTAATCATAAGATTTACAGGATAGAAACATAGATCGGGATAACAAAGTTACTGAATTATTCTATTTTTCCAACGACCGCAACTTTTTTTTGATTAATATGCTAAAGCCTCAATTCCATTTCAATGACTCATCACCGGCAACGCATTGAAGGGATTATCCGGGATTTTTTGTATCTTTGCACTTATAATAGCTTTTAATCCATAGCAATGGCAGAGGAACTGGAGGAAACCACAGAAATAACAAATATCGCTGAAAACACGGCAGCTCCCACTGAGGAGCAGCTTGCCCAGTATGGCGACGATGCTATCCGCACTCTCGAATACCCGGAGAATGTGCGCCGGCGTCCGGGCATGTACATCGGCAAGTTAGGCGACGGAAGCTATAGCGATGACGGCATATATGTTCTCCTCAAAGAGGTGATAGACAACAGCATTGACGAGTACATGGCTGGTTTCGGCAAAAAGATTGTTATAGATGTGACCGAGACCACAGTGACGGTGCGCGACTTCGGGCGCGGCATTCCGCTGAACAGTGTTGTGGATGCTTCATCGAAGCTGCATACTGGCGGAAAATTTGACACGAAGGTGTTCAAGCGGTCCGTAGGTCTTAACGGTGTCGGCATAAAAGCTGTAAACGCGCTCTCCTCTGACTTCATGGTGCAGAGCGTGCGTGACGGAGAGATGAAAAGGGTGCAGTATTGCGCAGGAATCATCGCCACTGACGAGCCTATTGTACCTACCGACGAGCCGGGGGGCACTATGGTGCAGTTCACTCCGGATAATACAATTTTCCGCGATTTCCGTTTCCGCGAGGAATTTGTAATCCCACTGATTAAAAACTACACATTCCTGAATACCGGGCTGGTAATTGTTTTCAACGGCAAACGTTATTCGAGCCGCAACGGTCTGCTCGACCTGCTTGCCGAGAACATGACTAACGAGCCGCTATATCCGCCTATCCATCTCAAAGGGGAGGATATTGAAATTGCGCTCACGCATGCCAACCAGTACGGAGAGGAATACTATTCATTTGTCAACAGCCAGTTTACCACCCAGGGAGGCACCCACCTCAGCGCATTCAAGGAGGCGGTGTCCCGCACCATAAAAGATTATATCGGCAAGAGCAATATCGAGTTCAGCGATGTGCGCAGCGGCATGGTTGCGGCTGTGTCAATCAAAGTTGAGGAACCGGTTTTTGAATCGCAGACAAAAATCAAACTCGGCTCAAGGGACATGGGTCCTGAAGGACCGACTATCGCCAAATATATCGGCGATTTCATCAAAAAGGAACTTGATGACTACCTGCACAAGAATCTGCCTGTTGCCGATGCAATAAAGCATAAGGTAGAGACCAATGAAAAAGAGCGCAAGGCAATGTCGGGTCTCACTAAAAAGGTAAGGGAGCAGAATAAGAAAATCAGCCTCAACAACAAGAAGCTGCTTGACTGCAGGGTGCATCTCACAGACAGCAAAGGCAACGAGGAGAAAAAACTTGCTTCATCCATTTTCATAACCGAGGGTGATTCCGCCGCCGGCTCGATAACAAAAATACGCGACGTAGAGACCCAAGCGGTGTTCTCACTTCGAGGCAAGCCGAAAAACACTTATGGCAAAACCAAAAAGATGGTGTATGAAAACGAGGAGTTCAACCTGCTCCAGGCTGCGCTGAATATCGAAGAGAGCATTGACAACCTGCGCTACAACAAGGTCATAATAGCTACCGATGCCGATGTGGACGGAATGCACATACGAATGCTGCTGCTATGCTTCTTCCTACAGTTCTTCCCCGACCTTGTAAAGAAAGGGCATGTCTATATCCTACAGACTCCCCTGTTCAGGGTGCGCAACAAAAAGAGCTCAAAGCGCGGCGCCTCTAAAAAGAAAGGAGCGGAAGAGGAGGTTTACTACTGCTATTCCGACCAGGAACGCATTGTGGCTATAGACCGGCTCGGCACAAACGCGGAGATTACCCGATTCAAAGGTCTTGGCGAAATTTCGCCGGAGGAGTTCCGCGGATTCATCGGTCCGGACATACGCCTTGACCGCGTGGCACTCCACAAAGAGGACGGAGTGAGCGAACTGCTCCGTTTCTACATGGGCAAGAACACTATCGAGCGCCAGAATTTCATTATAGACAATCTTGTTATTGAAGATGACAGCGAAATCTCCTGAGGTGCGCACCGCTATTTTTCCGGGCAGCTTCGACCCGTTTACCCGCGGGCACATGGACATTGTGGAGCGCGGGCTAAAGATATTCGACCGGATAGTCATTGCGGTGGGCATCAACTCGTCCAAGAAAGGTGGGGCTCCGACTGCCGAGCGGGTGCAGAGCATCCGCAATGCGGTAAAGGCATTGCCGGGAGCTGATGTCATAGAGTACAGCGGGCTCACAGTCGATGCAGCAAAAGAGTGCGGAGCGTGCGCTATACTCAGAGGCATCCGAAGCGTTGCCGACTTTGAATATGAGCGCAACCTCGCGGACCTCAACCGTGCCATATCGGGAATAGACACTGTAATGCTGTGCGCCGACCCGGCTCTTGCAGCAGTCAGCTCATCCGCCGTACGCGAGCTCCGCAGCTACGGGCACGATGTAAGCCGCTTCCTCCCCGAAAACGATTGAATTTAATAGTACACATAATATTTATCTGACAACTTTACACATTGGAATTATCATGAGAGAGAAAATCATAATCCTACTGGTATTTGCGGCAACAGTGCTGGGAGCATCCGCCCAGAAGATGGATTTGCCACCGGCACGCAAACTCGCTTTCGTGCAGCAAATAATAGAGCAATACTATGTTGATACCGTAAACGGCGACAAAGTGGCAAACGAGGCAATAGTGGCGATGCTCAAAACGCTTGACCCGCACTCCACCTACTCCGACCCGGAAGCTACAAAGGCGCTGACCGAACCGCTGCAGGGAAATTTCAGCGGCATAGGCATACAGTTCAATATGCTTGACGACACCATCCGCGTTATCCAGACTGTTGCCGGAGGACCTTCGGAAAAAGTAGGTCTTCTCGCCGGCGACAGGATTCTCAGCGCCAACGATACCCTTATCAGCGGAGTGAAAATGCCACAGGCGGACGTGATGAAGCGCCTGCGCGGTCCAAAAGGCTCAAAAGTGGCGATAAAAGTAGCGCGAAAAGGTGTCGCGGAGCCCATCGACTTCATTATTACACGCGATGACATACCCACCTACAGCGTATCGGCTACCTATATGGCATCAGACAGCGTAGGCTACATCAAAGTCACCTTATTTGGAGAAACAACACCAAATGAAGTATCTGCTGCAGTGGCAAAGCTGAAAAAACAGGGAATGAAGCACCTCATCCTTGACCTTGAGGACAATGGAGGCGGCTACCTGCAGGCAGCTACCGAGATTGCCGGGATATTCCTTGAACCGGACGAACTGATTGTGTACACCGAAGGCACCCATGCCGCACCGGCACGGTATACCAACAACGGCAAACCGATTGACGGCATCGGTCGGCTTGTTATCACCGTAAACCAATATTCCGCATCGGCAAGCGAGATTGTCAGCGGTGCGGTGCAGGACCAGGACCGCGGGCTCGTTGTCGGTCGACGCACATTCGGCAAAGGGCTTGTGCAGCGTCCCTTCCCATTCCCGGACGGCTCTCTGATACGGCTTACCACCGCACGCTATTTCACCCCTTCCGGTCGATGCATACAGAAACCGTACACTGCGGGAGACGAGGATGACTACAACGCCGAAATACTCCACCGGTACCTCGCCGGAGAATTTATGAGCGCGGACAGCGTGCATTTTGACGAAAGCCTGTTGCGGCACACATTGAAAAACCGCCGCCGGGTGTATGGCGGAGGAGGCATCATGCCGGATCAGTTCGTGCCCATCGACACATCTTTCTACTCCACATACTACCGCGACATACTTGCTAAAGGCATCCTCCACCGTTATTGCAACAACTACATCGACTCGCTGCGCCCGCAGCTCAAAAAGGATTATCCTACAGAGGCATCCTTCGTTAGCCGATTCAAGGTTACAGACGCGATGATGGACGGTCTTGTGGCACTTGCATCAAAGGAGGGGATTGCACCCGACTCCGCAATGTACGCGACAAGCGAACCCGCGCTACGGACATATGTCAAAGCGCTTATAGGCAGAGATTTGTTTGAGCAAAGCACCTACTACCTTGTCGCAAACAAGCTGAACCCGGTTTACAACGAGGCTCTCCGCCTCATTTCCGACCCGGCGGAATACAGGAAAAAAATATCCCCGGAGGCGCGTTAACCGTTATTTTCCTGCGGCAGCAACGTAACATTGCCGCCGGCATTGATGCGGTAACGCCCTGAAGTGCCGGTGGTAAGATCCTTTACTTCAAACACATAATCCTCAATGTTCAGATTGCCGTCCGTGCCCTCGAAAGCGGCGCGGATGGCTTCTTCTATATTCTCATATCCCGAACCCTGGTAAGCATCTTTCAGC
Source organism: Bacteroidales bacterium GP2 (assembly GCA_001701115.1). Taxonomy (GTDB): domain Bacteria; phylum Bacteroidota; class Bacteroidia; order Bacteroidales; family Muribaculaceae; genus Paramuribaculum. Next base: position 16,320 of record DAAJ01000131.1, on the reverse strand, counting down.
TTGCCGTTGAAGTACAGTTCGATTCTCACGTCATCTTGAGGGTGAAGCCTGTTGATAGCCATAATCAATTGAGTTTAAAAGTTACTTTATCCTATAACAATTGCCGCTCCAAAAAGGCTGTTGCGATGTCATCCATTATTTGTATTTTTGCTGCAATTATGGAAAAGTTATTTAAAACACTCGCAGCAGGGGCGCTTTTAATGGTGTCGCTGGTTGCATTCGCTGACAGTAAAGTTACTGTCATGACATATAACGTGCGCAACGGAGTAGGCATGGATGGACAGCGCAATCATGCGCGGATTGCGGAAGTTATAAAAAGCCAAAAACCGGACTTTGTGGGAATACAGGAAGTTGACAGCATGACAAACCGCGCAAACCGCTCTTATGTATTGGGCGAAATTGCCGACGCCGCAGGAATGAAGCCCACATTTGCCCACGCTATCGAATATGACGGCGGGCTGTACGGCATAGGGTTGCTGTCGGAAGACCGCCCGGACAGCGTGTTGCGTATTTCCCTACCCGGACGTGAGGAGCAACGCGCGCTCCTCATTGCCTATTTCAAGGACTATGTAATCGCAAACACGCATCTTTCCCTCACTCCGGAAGATGCCCTAAAGTCGACAAGAATTATAAAAGAGGTGCTTGAAAAAGAGAAAACGAGACCGGTCATACTGATGGGTGACCTCAACTCGCATCCTGATTCACCGGTGATTGAAGAATTGGCGAGCGATTTCACCATCATATCTCCCGATGCGCCATCATTCCCGGCAAACGAGCCTGACGAGCGGATTGATTTCATCATGATAAGGAATTGCCCGGCTTTTACCATCTGCTCGGCTGAAGTTGTCCCTGAAGGCACTGCATCAGACCACCGCCCTATCTCCATCACACTGGCAATCCCCAACGAATAACCTTCCTCAAAAAAAAGCTACCCCGCGGCTCCAGCCGAAGGGTAGCAAGACAAAATGTAGGTGTATATCACTTCTTTATATCTGCAACTTTCTCTATTGTGAGCTTGAGTTGCTCGTAGAAGCGTTTAACTGCCGGGATGTGCATGCGCTCGGCGGGTGAATGAACGTCGCGGAGGGTAGGACCGAAGGACACCATATCGAGATGCGGGTATTTTTCAAGGAAAAGACCGCATTCAAGTCCTGCATGGATAGCTTTGATAGCGGGAGTGATTCCGAAAAGATCCTTGTAAGCCTCAGAAGCAATCTTCATGATAGGGCTGTTGAGGTTAGGCTGCCATCCGGGATAACCGTCACCGTGGGTTACCTTTGCGCCTGCAAGCTCAAAGAGAGCTTCTACCTGGTTGGCGATATCCCATTTGCGGGACTCGACAGAACTGCGCTGGCTTGTGGTAACAAGGATTTCGTTGTTATCTTTCATCTTCACCGATGCGAGGTTGGTTGATGTCTCAACAAGACCTTCAAGGTCACGGCTCATAGATATTACTCCGTGGGGCGCGCTGTAAAGTGCACGGATGAGGTTGAGGGTTGTTTCTGAGTCAACGCAGTATTCGGGATTGTCAACGCTCTCCATTGTGATTGCAAGAGTGGGTTCTACACCCTTGAACTCGTTTTCAACATCTGCAATGAAATGGTTGAGGGCAACTCTGACCTTCTCCTTATGTGAAGTGTGTACACCGACTATAGCATGTGCGGCACGCGGAATGGCGTTGCGCAGGTTGCCGCCGTCGATTTCAGAGATGCTGATTTCATACTGGCGTGAAAGGTTGAACAGGAAGCGGGCAAGGAGCTTGTTTGCGTTAGCGCGTCCAAGGTGGATGTCACCGCCGGAGTGTCCACCCTGACCCTTGCTGATGTCTATTTTGAAATATGTGAAATCTTTGGGAGCAAAAGAGCGCTTGTAAGAGAATGTGCAGGTTGTGTCTACACCGCCGGCGCAGCCGACAAAGATTTCCGCATCATCCTCAGAATCGAGATTGAGGAGGATTTCACCGTCAATCATTCCTTCACCTATATTATATGCGCCGGTAAGCCCGGTTTCCTCATCAACGGTGAAGAGCGCGGAAATAGGACCGTGCACAAGTTCCGGCTCGGTAAGGATTGCAAGCGAAGCAGCAACTCCGATGCCGTTGTCGGCTCCAAGGGTAGTGCCGTCGGCCCTCACCCATTCCCCGTCAACGATAGTGGTGATAGGTGTAGTCTCAAAGTCAAAACTCTTGTCATTGCTCTCGCACACCATGTCCATGTGTCCCTGGAGGATGATTTTGGGAGCATTCTCATGCCCGGGAGTTGCGGGTTTGCTCATAAGCACGTTGCCGATCTTGTCGGTCTTGTACTCGATGTTGTTCTTCTTCGCAAAATCAATAAGGAATTCCCTTATCTTACCCTCCTTTTTAGAGGGGCGGGGCACCTTTGTGATTTCGTCAAAAATCTCGAAGACTCTCTTCGGTTCAAGTTCTTTTACTGTCATAATTATATAAGGTGTTAGATGATTAGATGAGCGTTTACTTTAAAATATTGTTAAATTTTCGCTTATGCGCTGACTAAGTTACAAAATAAAATTGAGTCATGGCAAAAAATTAGTATTCCTTTCATATATTTGCACCGCAAAACCGCATTTGAACCATGACAACAGTGCTTCCGGCAATAATTCTTGTCCTTGTGGCAGTAGTGATTCTTGGTGTTAGGGCACTTTTTGTGAAGGGCGGCAAGTTTCCTTCGGGGCATGCCTCGGACATTCCCGCCTTGCGCGAAAAAGGGATTGGATGCGTACGCAAAATGAAATAGAAATAAATAGAAACATATAAACTTCAAACACTTTTCATGAAAAAAACAGCATTTTCATTAGTGCTCCTCCTTGGCTTGGCAGCAGCGTCTTGCTCCGGCAACCAGTCTGCTGACGCTACTCCGCAAAACAAACCCTCTGAAAGCGAGAAAACACTCGCCGCAACATCTAACATACGTTACATCGACCTTGATTCTATCTCGGCAAACTACAACCTTGCCAAGGATTTCAAGGAAAACGCGCTCCGCGCTTACAGCAAGCTCGACAACGCGCAGCAGGCTAAAGGCGCTGAAATACAGCGTTTCGGTCAGCAGATTGAAGAGAAAGCCAAGAGCAACGGCTACATCTCGCAGACTACTTACGAGGCTGACGTAGCTAAATTCAACAAAATGCAGCAGGACGCGCAGAACTATCTTGCAAAACTCCAGCGCGACACCGAGCAGGAGCTCGCACAGCAGCAACAGCAGCTCACCGACTCCATCGAGTCATTCATCAAGGACTATAACAAGACTAAAGGATATGACGCTATCCTCCTCAAGGCGGCAGGCGTTTATTTCAACCCCGCGCTTGACATCACCGACGAGGTTGTCAAAGGTCTTAATGCACGCTACAACAAAGTTAGCGAAGACAAATAAAAGCCCTTTACCATAGTTCAAACTTTTTACGGGCGGCAATGCTCCGACGCATAACAGCGCGGCAATGCCGCCCGAACCATATACATCCGCCACATGAACAGCCCGCTGATAACAATCGTAATACCCGTCAAGAACCGCGCAGCACTTTTGCCCCGCACCCTCCGCTCAATAACCGCGCAGAAGCTCCGCCCGCTGAGAGTGATCGCCGTTGACAACGGCTCTACCGATTCTTCATGGGAAATACTGGAGAAATGGAGCAACGACGCCGCTGATGCCGGAATAGATGTAACACTTCTACGGGAAGAAAAGCCCGGAGCATCCGCCGCACGCAACCGGGGGCTGAAAGAGGTTACCTCACCCTACGTTATGTTCTTTGACTCCGATGACGAGATGCTGCCGGGACACACGCAGCGCCTTGCCGAATGCATAGCGGCAAATCCGGAAGCACAATTGATTGGATTTGACATTGCAGAGAGAGATGAGGACGGATGGACAACGCCAAAGAGCGTAAACGATTCAGATCTGCTGCGCGGGCACATACTCCACGCAACATTCGCCACACAGAGATATGTGGCTAAAACCGGACTTGTGAGAAACAGCGGCGGCTGGAACGAGGAACTCCTGCAATGGGACGACCTTGAATTAGGCGTGCGCCTGCTCGTCAATGCCGATTCGGCAATAGTGTTCCACGGCGATGCGGGAGTGATAGTTCACCCCTCGGAGGATTCCATCAGCGCAATCGGATATGCCGCAGGAGCCGCTTGCTTTGAAAAAGCCATCGAGGAGATGGAAACAACCCTCCGTGCGCGAGGCAAAGAGGATTACCTGATATGGACAGACACCAAAAGGATGGTACTTGGCGCGCTATGCCGCCGGGAGGGCAATAAAACCGCAGCACAGAAGATTGAGGAGAAAGCGCTCAACCGCCATAAAAAATGGAAGTCTCGCCTTAAACTTCGCTTAGCCGGCGCAAGCGTCCGAGTTTCAGGCAGAGGCGGTTGTTCCATAGCAAAGCTCCTCTTTTCGCAGCGCGCTGATGAGCAATCATAATACCGCTTTTCAACATTAATCATCCCTGCGGAATACATGAAAACATGACGCATACAGCCGGGCGCGTCCCGAAAGTCACGCTCTATGTCCCGGATGGGACATGATTTGGTTAACCCCGTGCCCTTGTGAAGTGCACCCCGCTCCGGGGCTGTCTCATGGTGTTATTTCCTGTCCCGGCACGCAAGCGTACCGGGTTAACCAGATTCCGAACCTCCGGCTCGGCGTACCTTCCCCCGCCATCCGGACAAGCGTACTAAATATCGCATGCAGAAACGCGCCGATAAAGCGCATTTCCGATAAGGTTAATGGATGCGCTAGTGCCGCAGGCACGTCGCTGTGCGGAACCTCATGCAAGCGCAGCGCAGCATGAGGACAATTGCAACTGTGGCAATAGCGGCTTCGGAGAAGTCGCGGCTGTTTTACAGCAAATATGGGAGGATGTACGCCCCAATTCGGCGCACACCGCACATTCCTACAGGATATATGGAAACGTGACGCACTGATATCAGCGCGTCACGATAGTAGCTTTATGGTTAAGGTACGGTGACCTTGAAGTGGGGATTGGGAGTGTGCTGCGAGCGCGCTATCTCTACAAGTTCTTTCACCTTATCCGGATGGTTTTCAGCAATGTTATTGTCCTCATGGAGGTCATCGGCAAGGTTATAAAGTTCCGGTTTGCCTTTCTTTACAATAAGCTTCCAGTCACCCTGGCGCACCGCCATCTGGTCTGTCTCGTTAAATTCCCAGAAAAGGTAGTCATGTTCTTTAGCCGTGCCTTCGCCGGTGAGAACGGGAGCGAATGAAATGCCGTCGAAGTAATCAACTTCAAGGTTTTTATTAGCGTATTTCGACATATCTGTGCCGATAAGGTCACACACGGTAGGCATTACATCATAGAAAGCAAAGATATGGTCGTTTTCCGACGCTTCCTTGATTTTTGCCGGCCAACGCACAATGAAAGGCACACGGATACCACCTTCGTGGCATGAACGCTTGAGCCCCTTGAGTTTGCCGTCCCTGCCGAAGAACTCCGGATCAGCTCCGCCCTCCTCGTGAGGACCGTTATCGCTTGTAAACACCACTATAGTGTTGTCTGCAAGACCTTTTTCATCAAGCTTTGCCATAACTTCACCTACATAAGCGTCAAGGCGCGAAATCATTGCGGCAAACTGTGCATGGGTATGCACTGATTCATTATATCTTGACCATGGCTGACCTCCCCAAGTCTTGTCATTGAAAAATTTCTTTTTGTAACCTTTGAGAATAGAATCGTTGGGCTGCACAAGTTCAGCGTGAGGAAGAGTGTAGGTAAGCACTCCGAAGAAAGGCTGGTCGGGAGTCTGCTTGTCAAGCCACTCCATCGCCTGTTCATGAATCATATCCGCCGAGTACTGGGGACGCTTGTTGTAATCATCGCCAGACATCGGATATTTTATATTCTCATCCATAACTATGCGCACAACAGCGGTGTCACCGGCGCTCTTGCTGTACCGGTTCAGGAAATTCGGGTAATACAGGTGTGCCTGGAACTGGCAGATATAACCGTAGAACTCATCTATTCCACGCTTGTCCGGAGTAGAAACAGAACCCTCATAGCCCCCTGCCCACTTGCCGAACATTCCGGTGGTGTAGCCGTTGTCCTTCATTATTTCAGGCAGGATGATATGGTTTGGATCGTATGGATGCTGCCCTACAACAGCAAAGTCGATATTGTCACCGTACATGACGGTGTCCTGGGCGCTCCAATACTCTTTGTTGCCGCGCACCTCGCAGTGTCCGCTGTGCTGACCGGTCATGAGCGATGCCCTTGAAGGAGCGCTCACCGGGCTGCCGGCGTATGCTTGGGTAAAACGTATGCCCTGGCGTGCAAGCGAGTCAATATTGGGAGTGGATATATACTTCTGCCCGTAGCAGCCAAGGTCGCCGTAACCCATGTCGTCACACATTATATATAATATGTTGGGCTTAGGAGCCTGCTTAGCCTTTTTGGCAAATGCGTTCTGCGGGACAGTGCCTAAAGTCAGAGCCGCAGCTCCGCCTATAAGGAATTTGGGATACAATAATCTCATGAAAAATAGATTTAAAGTTTTATTTGTTATGCAAATTTAATCACTCAAAGCGTCATATCGCAATTTTTTACCTTATTTTTCTCCTTTTCCGCCAATAATCGTTAGATTTGCAACACAAACCAATATGAATACCATTATCCGATGAACACAGAACCCGCACCCGCTCGCCGACCTATTCTCCCCGTGAGGATTTTCCGCTTTTATGTGGATGGTTTCCGCAGCATGACGGTTGGCAGATACCTGTGGGCGCTCATCCTTGTGAAGCTCTTTATCCTCTTTTTCGTGTTCAAACTCCTGTTTTTTCCCGACGTGCTGAAGCGCGACTACGATAACGATGCCGACCGCGCAGCAGCAGTGCGCCGCACGCTTGTTGACAGGAGCGAAAGCATCACCGCCCCGGCAAATATTTCTTTAAACAATCATACACTTTTTTAACCATGGACGATTTAATCAGCGTTGTCGACTGGTCAAGATGGCAGTTTGCGCTCACGGCAATGTATCACTGGCTGTTCGTGCCCCTGACACTGGGCATCTCAGTGATTGTTGGCATAATGGAGACAATCTATTACCGCACGCGCTCTCCCCGCTGGCTGGCGATTACAAAATTCTGGATGATGCTTTTCGGCATCAATTTTGCGATAGGAGTTGCCACCGGCATTATCCTTGAGTTTGAGTTTGGCACAAACTGGTCCAACTACAGCTGGTTTGTAGGTGACATTTTCGGAGCGCCCCTTGCAATCGAGGGTCTTCTCGCATTCTTCATGGAGTCCACCTTCATAGCGGTGATGTTCTTCGGCTGGAAAAAGGTGTCCCCTGCTTTCCACCTCGCCTCAACTTGGCTCACAGCAATCGGCGCATCACTTTCCGCGCTATGGATCCTCATTGCCAACGCATGGATGCAATATCCTGTGGGAATGGTATTCGATCCCGCGCAGATGCGCAATGTAATGGACAGCTTCACCGACGTTGTGCTTTCGCCTGTTGCTATCCACAAGTTCTTCCACGCTGTTCTCAGCGGCTGGGTACTCGCCGGAATATTCGTTATCGGCGTGAGCTGCTGGTTCCTGCTGCGCCGCCGCGCTGCTGAAATGGCGCTCAGCTCAATGAAAGTAGGCGCTTGGGTGGCACTCGCCGGCATACTCGGCACTCTCTGGACAGGTGACGGCTCTGCTGTTGACGTTGCAAAAGTCCAGCCGATGAAACTCGCTGCCATGGAAGGGCTTTATAATGGAGGAAGAGACCAGAGCATCGTTGCTTTCGGAATACTCAACCCCTCAAAGACACCGCAGAACAACGAAGACGAATTTATCTTCGCCATTAAGATTCCCTACGGGCTCTCTTTCCTTGCCACCCACAATCCGCATGCTTTTGTGCCCGGCATCAGCGACCTTGTCAACGGCATCGCAATCAACGAGCAGGGCGATACTTTCAAAGTGGATTCTTACGCAGACCGCATAGAGATAGGAAAACGCTCACATGACGCGCTCCGGGCTTATGACCTTGCTTCGGCACAAATGAACAATGCCGCGATGGACAGCGCAAAGACTGTGCTGATGGAGAATTACAAATACTTCGGTTACGGCTACCTTGACAATCCTTACGAGGCTGTGCCGCCTGTTGCAGTTACTTTCTACAGTTTCCACATCATGGTGCTCTGCGGAGGCTATCTGCTACTTTTCATCCTCCTTGTGCTCTGGGTGGCATACAAACGCCCGAATGTGCTTGACAAGAACTGGTTCCTATGGCTCGGCATCATCTCCATACCTTTGGTTTGGGTATGCAGCGAGGCAGGTTGGGTAACAGCGGAAGTTGGACGCCAGCCCTGGATAATAGAAGGCATCATGCCTACCCGCGCCGCTATCAGCGATATTTCCGCCGGCACAGTGCAGACTACCTTCTGGCTATTTGCGCTGGTATTCACCGCGCTGCTTGCAGCAGAAGTGTGCATCATGCTCCGTGCCATCGACAAGGGCTCCAAAACCGATTATGAAAACCCTAAAGACTGATTGCTATGATAAATATTGAATATCTCCAAACCTACTGGTGGTTGCTCATTTCAGTGCTTGGCGCACTCCTGGTGTTCCTCCTGTTCGTGCAGGGCGGACAGTCAATGCTGCTCCAGCGCTTGAGCGCCGACGACCGTGTGATGATGATAAATTCACTCGGACGCAAATGGGAGCTCACCTTTACCACTTTAGTGGTATTCGGCGGCGCTTTCTTCGCCTCTTTCCCGCTTTTCTACTCAACCAGCTTCGGCGGCGCATACTGGCTGTGGATGCTGATTCTGTTCAGCTTCATTGTACAGGCTGTCAGCTACGAGTTCCGCCACAAGCCGGGCAACCTCTATGGCGCACGCACCTATGATGTCTTCCTGTTCATTAACGGCTGCGTGGGATGCATCCTTCTCGGGGTTGCTGTAGGAATGTTCTTCTTCGGAGCGGAATTTACAGTGAAAATGGGCAATATCCTTGATCCGGGCGCTCCGGTGATTTCGCAGTGGGCTCCAACCCACGGCTTTGAGGCAATTTTCTACTGGAAAAACCTTGTGCTCGGAGTTGCTGTGCTGTTCCTGGCACGCACCCAGGCATCGCTATACTTCCTTGACAACATCAACGGCGGAGAGGCTATCGAGCGCCGCAACCGCCGCCAGGTGCTGGTTAACGGAGGCATATTCGTGGTTTTCTTCCTCTTCTTCCTCGCGCTGCTGCTCACAACTAAAGGACAGCAGGCTACCGCAATGCACGGCATTCCCACCTTGCCCCGCTCATTTGAATGGGTAGATTACAAATACCTCCACAACTTCCTTGACATGTGGTGGGTACTCATCATTTTCCTTATCGGCGTTGTTGCTGTGCTTTACGCGATTATCCGCTCCGCATTCAGCCGCACCTTCACCAAAGGAATATGGTTCAGCGGCATAGGTACAATCCTCGTTGTGCTCAGCCTATTCTGGATTGCAGGATTCAACGGCACTCCCTACTACCCGTCACTGCTTGACACATCAAGCTCGCTGAGCATCTACAACAGCTCGTCAAGCCAGTTCACCCTGCAGGTCATGAGTTTCGTAAGCCTGATTATTCCATTTGTCGCCGGCTACATTGCATACGTTTGGTATTCTATGGACCGCAAACCTATCACTCCGGCAGAGATGAAGGAAACCGAGGACAAATATTGAGTAAATCCTTTCACACAAAGCGGCGTGCTTAAGTTACAAAACTTTCAGCACGCCGCTTATTTTTTAATTACACCAATGCCCTACAATACTGAGGTGGAGTCCACCGCTTCAAGCCTGCTTGCGAGCGCATCCGCCCTGTCTGACCTTATTGTGAGTGAGATGCGGCAAGTATTGTCAAACTGTTGGGAAACAATCTTCGCCTCCGAGGATTTTATTATCCGCATCACATCATTCATTGCCTGATAGGCAAAAGTGACTTCTATTTCGCGCTGCTCATACATAGTTACAATCTCGCCGGCTTCTATTGCCAGGCGTGCCGCCTCGCGGTAAGCGGATATCAGCCCGGATGTACCGAGTTTTATCCCTCCGAAATATCGCACGACAGCAATGACCGTGTTGGTGATTTCCGCAGAGCGGATCTGACCGAGAATCGGTTTGCCTGCGGTGCCGGAGGGTTCGCCATTGTCATTGCTTTGGTATTCATTGCCTGACGCTCCAAGCTGATATGCCCAGCAAACATGGCGGGCATCGTGATATTCGTTTGCAATACGCGCAATAAAGGCTTTTGCCTCCCCGGCGGTGCGCACCGGTGAGGCAAAAGCTATGAATTTACTCATCTTCTCGCGGAAAACAGCCTGTGACGGCGCGGCGAGAGTGCGGTATTCGCTGACTGCGGCTTCCACTTAGCTGGTTAAAGGATAAGCATTGCGTCGCCGTATGCCCCGAAGTTGTATTTCTCTTTTATGGCTTCTTCGTAGGCTTTCATCACCAGGTCGTAGCCTCCGAAAGCGGTTGTCATCATGAGCATGACAGAGTAAGGAAGGTGGAAATTGGTGACAAGTGCATCGGTGACAGTAAAGTCGTAGGGAGGGAAGATAAACTTGTTGGTCCAGCCGGAATAGGTTTTCATGTGCCCGCCCATGCTGACAGCGCTGGCAATGCCCCGAAGCACGGATGTGCCCACAGCGCAAACGCGATGGTTCTCATCCTTTACCCCGTTGACCATATCCACAAGCGCCTGGGTGACTTCCATCTGCTCGGAGTCCATGCGGTGCTTGGTGAGATCCTCAACGTCAATTTCGCGGAAGTTGCCGAGACCGCTATGCACTGTCAGGAATGCCTGATGGATGCCTTTGATTTCCATTCGCTTGAGGAGCTCGCGGCTGAAGTGCATTCCTGCTGCAGGAGCAACGACAGCACCTTCGCGCTCGGCATAAATGGTCTGGTAACGCTCAGCATCTTCAGGAATGGGCTCACGGTTGATGTATGACGGGAGCGGGGTTTGACCCAGGTTGTATAGCGCCTGCTTGAATTCATCATGGTCTCCGTCATAAAGGAAGCGGAGTGTGCGTCCGCGTGAAGTGGTGTTGTCAATCACTTCCGCTACCATGCTCTCGTCCTCGCCGAAATAGAGCTTGTTGCCAATACGGATTTTCCTTGCCGGCTCAACGAGCACGTCCCAAAGCTTGTTTTCAGCATTGAGCTCGCGCAGGAGGAATACCTCTATGCGTGCTCCGGTTTTCTCTTTGTTGCCGAAAAGGCGCGCAGGGAAAACTTTTGTATCATTGAACACAAAAATATCACCGTCAACAAAGTAGTTGATGATATCTTTGAATATGCGGTGCTCTATTTCACCAGATGCACGGTGAAGCACCATCATACGGCATTCGTCGCGCTGCTCCGAAGGATGGAGAGCGATAAGCTCTTCGGGTAGCTTGAATTTAAACTGCGAAAGTTTCATTGGTTATCTGTAGTAATTTCTTGTGTCTGATTAAATGCGGCGGGTATGGGATAGCCCTCCGGAAATGTAACATCGGTGATGCGGATGAGTTCAATTGCCTGCTCAACAGTGAGGCAGTCTTCTACCGCGATTTCTCCGGCACGCGTGCGCCTGAGTGCCGTGAGATGCGCTCCGGTGCCAAGCGCCTGCCCGATGTCACGCGCAAGCGCACGGATATATGTGCCTTTGCTGCAAACGATACGCAGTGTTATTGATGTCTGCGAGAAATCGAGCAGTTCAATCTCGTCAATCACCAGCACTTTGGGCTTAAGCTCAACCTCCTTGCCTTTGCGCGCCATGTGGTATGCCCTTTTGCCATCCACCTTGCATGCGGAAAAAGCGGGAGGTATCTGCTCGATGCGCCCGGTGAAGGAGGGAAGCACTGCTTCGACGGCATGCCGGGTAATATGCCCGGTAGGATATGTTGCATCAATCTCTGTTTCGAGGTCAAAGGATGGAGTTGTGGCGCCAAGCGCAATTGTCGCCACATATTCTTTGACGGATGCCTGGAGCGAGTCGATAAGGCTTGTTGCGCGACCTGTCACAAGCACCATCACCCCTGTTGCAAGGGGATCAAGAGTGCCGGCATGTCCCACCTTGATTTTTTTTAGCTTAAGCCGCCGCAGAATGGCACCGCGTATTCGCTTGACAACATCGAAAGATGTCCAGCCAAGCGGTTTGTCAACATATATTTTCTCTCCTGTAATAAAATCCATAATCAACCTTTACCACAGGATGCAGAGCAGACCAACGGCAACACAGTAGAGCGCAAACCAAACGAGCTTGCCTTTCTTGACAATCTCAATCATCCATTTGCACGCGGCACATCCTACAATGAATGATGCAAGGAAGCCTATTGTCAAGGGAATTGCCCCGACAGTGCCGGCTGTGGCGCTTTCCCCGGAAATGATGTCCTTGAGCCCGAGCATTGCTTCGCCGAGAATCGGTATGATGACCATAAAGAATGAAAAGCGCGCTACTGCGGCACGGTTTGCTCCCATTGAGATGCCGGTAGCGATAGTTGAACCACTGCGGCTGAGACCTGGAAGCACGGCGATTGCCTGGGCAATGCCCATCACTATTGCGTCAAGCCATGTGATAGACAGGTCGGCGTCTTCAACCGATTCCCTGACAGGCATTTTCTCGCCGCGAGTGCGGAAGAAGTAGGCAAATGCAAGGAGCGCCGCAGTGACCAGCAGGCATATTCCAACGACTGTGAGCCCGGTGCCGAAGAAACTCTCCACCAAATCCTTGAAGCATAGCCCGACAATTGCAACGGGGATACATGAAACAAGGATTTTGCACACATAGAAGAAGCGGTTGTCAAAGCGGAGGGTAAAGAAACTCACGCACAAAGGCATAAATTCACGCCAAAGCACAACGATGGTGCTGAGCACGGTTGCAACATGGAGCGCCACGTCAAATTCAAGCGCTTCCGCTCCGTTGAGGTCGAGCCCGAGAATGTCCCGGCATATTTCAAGATGTCCGCTGGAGCTTATCGGCAAGTATTCCGCAAGCCCCTGCACTATTCCCATTATCAGGGCGTCAAGCCAGCTCATAGTCAGTTATCAGTTTTCTTTGATTTGGAATTCCATGCGATAGCAACACCCATAAACACGAATCCGAGGAAAGCGATTGTGGGTCCTACAACAATGCGCCGTGTGCTGAAAATATCAGGATTGAACTCTTCGGCAGTTGCCGGGGCACCGGTCATGAGCAGGAAACCTGCCACAATCATCACTGCCGCGATGCCCATGAGTATGAAATTGATGCGCTGCAACGGCAGCTGGCTCTGTGGCTCCAAGTCAAGGCGCGACTCGGGTGCCGGTGTGGTGGGATTATTATTTGCCATAATGATTTAATGGAAACAAAATTTTTAAAACATATCATCGTAACCCAGCCGGAGGTAACGGTTTGTGGAGAGCAGGGCGCTGAGGGTGCAGATAAGGACGCCGGCAACAAACAGCGCGGCAAAAACCCATGCCGCTTCCTGCCAGCCGACCGTGGCGGTAATCCTCGGCTCAACTGTGCCGACATAGAAAAGCAGCCCGGCAAGAACCACAACGGCAATGAATGCCGCAACTATTCCCTGGATTACATTGGTGATTATGAACGGACGCCTGATGAATGCAGCGGTAGCGCCAACAAGCTTCATCGTGTGGATGGAGAACCTGCGGGCATAGACGGTGAGGCGCACCGTATTGTTAATGAGCACAAAGGAAATCAACAGGAGCGCCAACGCCACTGCGGATAGAATGAGGGTGAGGGAGCTGACTGTGGCATTGATGGAGCGCACCATGTCGCCCTGCATCTTTATCTCGCTTATCCCCTTCAGGTTGCGCAGCGGGGCAACAATCTTTTCGAGGCTATCCACATCGGCATAGCGGCTTTTCACTGCTATTTCAAACTCGGGGAAAAATGGGTTTACGCCAAGCAGCGCCGTGATGCTGTCCCCCTCTGCCGCCATAGTCTCGTTCCAGCGCGCCAGCACCTCATCTGCGGAAGCATAGCTGACGGCGGCAACGTATGGCGCAGTGCTCCACCGCTTTTTGAGTGCCGCGATGTCGGCATCTGTGGCGTTTTCGCTCATTATCACAACAAAACCTATGCGGGAGCGGATATCGTCTCCTGTATTTTTAGCCGCAATGCCCATCAGAGCCACAACCCCGAGGATGAGCAGGACAAGCGCCACGCTCACAGTTGCAGTGAACTGCGAGCCGAGAATCGGCAACGAATGTTTCTTATTACTCTTCATGCAAGCTGCAAAGGTACAACATTAAAACCCGCTTGTCAAGTGTTTACCTCTTTTTAACCATCCGGCAAGCCGTGCGGAGATACTTATGCGACTATTCTTATCAATTTTATTATTATATTTGCAGACTGAATTAAACCTCAGTTTTTTATTATACGTTAGATAGCCATAAGGATATAAATACATGAAGAATTTTGACAGCAAGAAACTCACTGAATTAGTTCTGTACATACTTGGCAAAACAGGCGGAGTAGATATCTACCATGCTTTCAAGATTCTGTATTTCGCCGAGATGAAACATCTGGCAAAATGGGGCAGCAGCATTGTGCCAGATGAATTCTGCGCGTTGCAATACGGTTCCGTACCGACCAAACTGTACGACGCAGTAAAGGAACTTAATCATCCCCGCATGACACTTTCAGAAGAACTCTCTATGGTTGTTGAATATGCCGGAGAAGATGCCCCGAATGTACTTCTGCCTAAACGTGAGGCAAACATGAAATTCATGTCCAAATCTGAGATTGAGGCGCTGGACCAATCAATCGAGGAAAACAAATCGTTGACATTCGGACAGCTCATGCGTAAGTCACATGATGATGCATGGGATGAAGCAATCCGTCGTGTAAATGGCACAAACATCATTTCACCGCTCTCTATGGCGAAAGTCCTAAACCCAGATGATGCAATGCTTGAATATATTGAGGAGCAGATGCAAATAGACTCCGCATTGAGATGATGAAGATTTCTGACTTCCTCAACAAGGATGAGCTTTCAAAACTTGCCTCATTGACTGTTCAAGTCGGAGATGTGTATGAGATGACTATGAATGAGGCTAACGGAATAAAACCAAAAGCCGGCTACTCTTCAAGAGATAAATATTTTGTAGTGCTTGGCTTTGACTCGCATGGAGTTGCTTATGGAGGCGTCATTATAAATTCTCGCATAAACAGAAATTTGCCGCCCCACCTCAAAATGTACCATATTCCAATAAAGCAATCCAAATATCCTTTCCTCAGATATGATTCTTTTGTGGACTGCGTGCGTATAAAAGTTGCCTACCCACAAAAGTTTAATGAATGGAATTACTTGGGGAAAATTGACGCTTACGACATAGACCTTATTATCGGAACAGTCAAGGAGAGCCCCGCTGAAAGCGAAGAGCGCATTGCCCAGTTCGGGTTATAAAGGAATACGCGTGAACCAAATAGCAGGGGTATGACCTTTCATAATGGAGAGAGAGGGTGCCGAGAGGTGGATTATATTTAGGACATGGGATAATACAGCCGCGACGTTAAGGGAACGCAGTGACCGCAACACGCGGGCGCGAGGCACACCAACTATTTATCCCTCCCTCCGCATTGCCGTGCGGAGGGAGGGATTAAT
>DAAJ01000131.1:0-589 GCA_001701115.1 Bacteroidales bacterium GP2 | reverse complement strand
TTGCGCTATCGCTTAACACCACGGCTACTCTCACGACGTGCTCTGCCGGCACGTCTCTTACTGCAAATTTTCCGGCAACATATATTTTTCAACAGTTATTCCTGCCCTTTCCAACCATTCGTTGTATTCTTCCCGAAACGTTTTTACTTTGTGGTGCTCCGGCTGGCGCCTTATATAGTTTACAACCGCATCCAACTGACCTTTAGAATAACTGAAATGTCCTCCACCAGACTGCCAACCAAATCTGCCTACTGTCAATTTGTGCATATTGATCCATTTAGAAGAATCGGTTTTCACACGCGCCATTATTTCACTCTCACAGACTTTACCTTGGGAACTATACAGCATGTGTATATGATCCTTATACCCACCTACTTCTATTGGCATAACTCCGTCTATCTTCTTAAGGGAGTTTGCTATTACGGAATGGAGTTCTTTCTCCCATGACCTTCCTATTAGCCCCAAACGATACTTGACGCCAAATACAGTCATTATGTATATCTGTGATACCGATCTCATATCCGCGAAATTATATAAAAAAATGGAAATTCAAAATTTCCCCAAAGGAACGTGCGCCGGCAGAGCGCAC
>DAAJ01000023.1:667-6011 GCA_001701115.1 Bacteroidales bacterium GP2 | reverse complement strand
AAGCCGCAGGTTGCTGCGCACTATGCCGACATAAGCGCTCATAATCTGCCCAACCTCCTTGATGCTTTGGGTAATCAGCACCATTTCCTCAGGACTGCGGGTGCCTTCATCGTTCCAATCTGGCACATCCGTGCGGAAATCATAGTGGTGGATTGCCTCTGAGGCGTGGCGTGCGGCAGCATCGGCATATACCACCGCTTCAATCAGTGAGTTGGATGCAAGGCGGTTGCCGCCGTGCAGCCCGGTGCATGAGCATTCGCCCACCGCGTATAGGCGTTTGATTGACGATTCGCCGTTAGAATCAACTGCTATGCCGCCACACAGGTAGTGCGCCGCCGGAGCAACCGGAATATAATCTTTGGTAATGTCAATGCCGAGTGACAGGCACTTGGCATAGATGTTCGGAAAGTGGCGCTTGGTTTCCTCCGGGTCTTTATGTGTCACATCAAGATACACATGGTCATCGCCGTGGAGCTTCATTTCGCTGTCTATCGCCCTTGCCACGATGTCACGCGGGGCAAGAGAGAGGCGCGGGTCATATTTGTGCATGAATTCCTCACCGCGAAGGTTGCGCAAAACAGCGCCGTAGCCGCGCATGGCTTCGGTGATGAGGAAGGAGGGACGGTCGCCGGGATGATAAAGCGCCGTAGGATGGAACTGGATAAACTCCATGTCCCGCACAGTGCCTTTTGCGCGGTAAACCATCGCTATGCCGTCGCCGGTAGCAACGAGGGGATTTGTCGTTGTAGTATAAACCGCTCCGACTCCGCCGGTTGCCATAAGCGTTACTTTTGACAGGAATTTGTCAACATTTCCGGTGGCTTCGTCAAGGATGTATGCGCCGAAGCAGGTTATGTCCTTGGTACGCCGGGTAACTATTTTGCCAAGGTGGTGCTGGGTTATTATTTCAATAGCGAAGTGATGCTCGAACACATCAATATCCGGATTTTCACGCACTTGCTTGATGAGGCTTTCCTGTATTTCAAATCCTGTGTTGTCCGCATGATGGAGTATCCTGAATTCAGAATGCCCCCCTTCGCGGTGAAGGTCAAATTCGCCGTTTTCTTTCTTGTCAAAATCCACTCCCCAGTCAACAAGTTGCCTTATCTGTCCCGGGGCGCCTTTCACTACTTTCTCAACGGCTTCCGGGCTGCTTAGCCAGTCGCCGGCAACCATAGTGTCTGCTATATGTTTGTCGAAATCATCTACTGCAAGGTTGGTGACTGATGCCACACCGCCCTGGGCAAGCGCGGTGTTAGCCTCCTCAAGGGTAGTTTTGCAGATTAGTGCCACTCTTCCTGTTCCGGCTACTTTGAGGGCGAAGCTCATGCCTGCTATTCCGGAACCTATCACCAGATAATCGTATTGGCGTGTCATATTGACTAAGGATTGTTTTTTGATGGGGCAAAGTTACAAAAATCATTGCGCTTTTCGGGTAGTGCGCATGAAATAGTAGAAGAAGAGTGCCGCGGCAACGAAAAGCGACACCGAGAAGCTGAGGATAATGCCATAAGTCCCGAGTCCGCAAGGGAATCCGAGAAGCCATGTTGCGGGCATGCCGATTATCACATAACTGACAAACGCTATCCACAGCATAGGCATCACATTTGAAGTGCCTCTGAGGGCGTTGGCGAAATTGATTTGCGTGGCGTCGCCGAACTGGTATATCACGAGCGGCAAAATCATGGAGAGCGCAAGGGCTATTACCTGCGGGTCATGGGTGAACTGCCTGATAATTGATGGACCGAGGAAAATGAATGTGCATGAAGCTGCTGCAGCGAGGGTCAGCAGGATGCGGTATCCGGCAAATGCGAGGGAACGCATCTCTTTTCTGTCGCCAAGTCCGGCTGCATTGCTTACAAGCACGGCTACAGCGGCGGCAACGCTATAATAGACGCAAAAGCCAAGCGTGCCGATAATAACAATAACTTGGAATGCCGCAAGGGATACCGCTCCGATCCACCCTGCCATTACTGCCGCTGCCGTGAAAGACCCGCTTTCAAATGTCATCTGCATTGCCACCGGCCAGGAAGTGCGGTTTATTTGGGCGAGTGTGCGCCTGTTCAGCGATGAGTTGGCGAAACCGCTTCGGTAAGGGCGGTACTCTTTCCTGAGAACCAGCACGGCGATAATGGCTGCAGGGCAAAGAATCCTTGCAACGAGGGTTGCTATTCCTGCTCCGTTTAGCCCCAACTCCGGACATCCCCAGTTGCCATAAATAAGCAGCCAGTTGCCGAATATATTTATCCCGTTGGCAGCAAGGATAATCCACATGGGCATTTTTGTGCGGTTAATAGCGTAAGCCCATTGGGCAAAAACATTAAATACCGATACGGGGATGAGCCCGGCAAGGTAAATGAGGAAGTACGGGCGGATGAGCGGCAAAAGTTCCTCCGGCTGCCCGAGCCGGTGCAGGTTAAGGTACACGGCTGTCATTATGCCTGTAAGGGCAAGAGCGAATAAGATATTCATGAAAAGCCCGTTGCGCAGGGTATTGCCTATCGCCTCGTGACGCGTTTGGGAAAATAGCGCTCCTATCAGAGGAGTTAGCCCGTATGTGAAACCCACGCAGGCAAAAATGCACACGTTGAAAAGGTTGTTGACAAACGATGCGCTTGCCAACGCGGCTGTGGAGTATAGCCCGACCATTTTTGTGTCGGCAAACCCCACAATAATCATGCCGAGCTGCCCGATAAGTATGGGCAGCCCGAGCTTGATGATTGATAATGTGCGACCGGTGCGCTGTACGCTTTTAGCCACAGCGGGTTTAGTACTGTTCCTGCGCGTTGGGGAAGTCGCTGCTCTTAACGTCAGCTACATATTTGCCGAGACCCTCGGTGATGATTCCTGCGAGGTCTGCGTAGCGGCGGAGGAATTTGGGGGAGAAGCCGTTGTTCATCCCCATCATGTCCTGGAAAACGAGAATCTGTCCGTCAACTCCATTCCCGGCGCCGATGCCTATGACCGGGCAGCTTACTTTTGACGCTACCTCTGCGGCGAGTGCGGCAGGCACTTTTTCGAGTGTGATTGCAAAGCATCCGAGTTCGTCGAGCAGCATGGCGTCATCAATGAGCTTTTTAGCTTCAGCTTCCTCTTTGGCGCGCACATTGTATGTGCCGAACTTGTTGATGCTCTGCGGGGTAAGCCCAAGATGCCCCATTACAGGTATTCCGGCGCTGAGAATGCGCTCTATGCTTTCGCGTATCTCTGAGCCTCCTTCAATTTTTATCGCCTCTGCATTTGCCTCTTTCATCACGCGCACCGCACTGGCAAGAGCCTCTTTGGAGTTGCCCTGGTATGTGCCGAAGGGAAGGTCAACAACCACAAGGGCGCGTTTCACGCCTTTGGTAACCCCTTTGGCGTAGGTAATCATCTCGTCAAGGGTGATGGGGAGGGTTGTAAGGTTTCCTGCCATTACGTTTGAGGCGCTGTCACC
This sequence comes from Bacteroidales bacterium GP2, assembly GCA_001701115.1. Classification (GTDB taxonomy): domain Bacteria; phylum Bacteroidota; class Bacteroidia; order Bacteroidales; family Muribaculaceae; genus Paramuribaculum. Next base: position 2,575 of record DAAJ01000023.1, on the reverse strand, counting down.
CACAAGGATGAGGTCCATTCCGGCACCGTCTACAAGTGTGGCTGTTGTATAGTCGTATGCTGTGAGGCAAGCAATTTTTTCTCCACGCTCCTTCATTTCACGGAGGCGGCGTGTTGTTACTTTCGGTTTGGTTTCTGTGTATGTTGACATAATGTTCAGTAATTTGACGGGGCAAAGTTACTACACATCGGCGAGTCTACAAATTTTTGAGGAGGATGCGGTTCAGTTCCGCGATTCCTTCTGACGCTCCTTTGCGAATCACCTGCACATGTGGCGCTACTGAGGCAGGATTGGGGTCTATGTAGTAGACGGGCACTCCGGGACGGACATAGTGGAGCAGGGATGCCGCGGGATAAACCACGAGCGAGGTGCCTATTACAACAAAAATGTCCGCTTCGTATGCCCACTCGATGGCACGCTCTATATTGGGCACCGCTTCCTGGAAAAACACTATGTGGGGACGCAAATGGTTGCCTTCCGCGTCCGTTGACTCAGGAGTTGTGTCAAGATGCTCTTCGTCAAGGGTGTATATTTTGTCCGGATTCTCTATTGCGCGCACTTTCATCAGTTCGCCATGCAGGTGAAGCACATTTGTGCTGCCGGCACGCTCGTGCAGGTCATCCACATTCTGGGTGATGATGTACACGTCAAAGTATTTTTCCAGCTCTTTAAGCCCGAGATGCCCCGCATTGGGCTGCGCTTTGAGCAGGTCATGCCGACGGGCATTGTAAAACTGGTGCACGAGGGCTGGGTTGCGGGCAAAACCGTCCGCGCTTGCAACATCCATTACATTGTGGTTTTCCCAAAGTCCTCCTGAATCGCGGAAAGTGCTGATGCCGCTTTCGGCACTCATTCCTGCGCCGGTGGAGATAACGAGTTTAGGCTTCTTGGTATCCATGGTGTTATATGTATTTGAGGTGTTATTCTTCCGGAATCCTGAAAATGGAGAAATTCACGCTGCCGTAAGCGCGATGCTGCAAAAAATGTGGCAATTGCGAAAAGTCATGCCGTTTTGAATGCTCTATTATTATTAATGTACCCGGCTTGAGCATGTCGCTTGCCAGGATTTTTCCCGGAATCTCGGCAAAGCCCTCCATGTCGTAGGGAGGATCGGCGAAAATGAGGTCGAATTTTGCCGTGGTGGACGCAATGTACTTTAATGCGTCGCCCCGCACAAGGCGCAGGTTGTCAATGCCAAGCTGTTTCGCAACTTTGGATATGAAATTGTACTGCGTGGAAGCTTTTTCAACGGCGGTAACGCTCCTTGCTTCACGGCTAAGGAGCTCAAGGGTGATTGCTCCTGTGCCGGCAAAAAGGTCAAGCGCGTCAATCCCATCAATGTCAATGAGGTTTTCAATGACATTGAAAATGTTTTCGCGGGCAAAATCGGTTGTCGGTCTCGCAGTTATGTTTGTCGGCACGTCGAAGCGGCGTCTGCCGAATTTTCCTCTGATTATTCGCATGAGAGAAGTGCTGTTAGTGATTGTGGCAAAGTCATGGCATCCTTTCCGAGGCGCGCGAGTGCCGTGGGCACCTCTGCGCGTTCAGGGGCAACCGCATATTTGGTGAGATACTTTTCTATGGTGCCGGTTGCGCTGTCGGTGCCTGCAAGTATTATCGGCGGTGGCTCGATGGGCAGATTGTTGCGTACGGCAACAATATAATATGTGGCGTCCTCTGGAGTTGTGCACCGGAAACTATTGGCAAGCAAAAGATTGGTGCCGTCTGTGGCGATAATATCTACTTTTCCTGTGGATACGGAGGCGGATATTGCCGGTGTGAGAGGTCGTGCCGCAATTAGCGGCGCAAGGGAATGGTTGATGCGCACATTGAAAAAAGTACGGCGGATGAATCCGGCGAGAGGCGCGGGTATGGCAAAAGCGATTGAAACAGTTTCATCGGCTTGCG
>DAAJ01000023.1:302-502 GCA_001701115.1 Bacteroidales bacterium GP2 | reverse complement strand
TGTACCGCCTTTTCATGTGACGGAGCATCAGGATTAAGCAGAATAGTCCTGTGAATCAGCTTCTCAGTAGCAACCGGAGGAAATAATGCTACCTCTAAGCGGTCGTCGCCTATCTCCATGGCGCAACGCCACAGCTCCGGCTGCGGAATCATGTCCTTTGATAAAATCTCCTGCTCCATGACTGCAAAAATAGTAAAAAT
>DAAJ01000023.1:0-139 GCA_001701115.1 Bacteroidales bacterium GP2 | reverse complement strand
GTTAAGCGATAGCGCAACCCGAGGTTCAGGGCGCGCCACGTTCCGCATTAGCTATGCCGTACATCGTGTTCTGCGGCGCCCCCCAATGGGTATGTGACTATGACGCGCCAGAGAGCGCGTCCCGATAGTAGCCTCGTGG
>DAAJ01000033.1:10515-10644 GCA_001701115.1 Bacteroidales bacterium GP2 | reverse complement strand
CGCGGGTGCGAGGCGCACTTCCACTATTAAATCCTCCTCGGCGCGGTGCGCCGACCAGATAAAATGCAAAAAATCCGGGAACCTCACGGTCTCCGGATTCTTGCGCTTCAGGATGGGCTTGAACCAACG
>DAAJ01000033.1:0-10495 GCA_001701115.1 Bacteroidales bacterium GP2 | reverse complement strand
TGCTCTAACCAACTGAGCTACTGAAGCTTAAATTTACTAATCTCTCTGTGCGCTTCAGGATGGGCTTGAACCAACGACCCCCTGATTAACAGTCAGGTGCTCTAACCAACTGAGCTACTGAAGCGTTTTTTGCATCGCCCCTCCGGGCTTTTGCGCTGCAAAATTAAGAGGTTTTATCGGAATATGCAACAACCAACGGCAAAAAAGTTATCAAAAATATATATTTTATTCATTTTTTGATTCTTTTAGCCACATAGTTGTCATATTATTAGCTAATTTCGTAGTGTGGTTTCAAGGCGTCAGAATTTCGCCCCCACTTTTTCAATCTTTACCAAAGGATATATCAATGAGGAAACTTTTTTACAGCGTGGCGGTGCTTCTTTGCGCTGCTCTATGCGTAGAGGGCGCTACAAGAAGCAAAAAGAACGCGGTGGCGCGCAATATGGATATTTTCACCTCCGTATTCAAGGAGATGCAGACTTTTTATGTTGACAGCATCGATGCCGACAAGGCTGTGACTACCGCTATAAACGCCATGCTCGCAGAGCTTGACCCGTATACGGTGTATATGCCGAAAAGCGAACAGGAGGAGTTCAAGACCATGACTACCGGCGAGTTTGGCGGCATAGGCTCCTATATCATGCAGCGCAACGGCAATGTCTACCTTTCCGGTCCCCAGAAAGGCACTCCGGCAAACAACTCGGGGCTCCGTGCCGGCGACCTCATTGTTGCAATTGACGGAGATACAATGCTTGGCAAGACAAGCACTTTTGTGACTGAGCGGCTTAAAGGCACTCCAGGCACATCGCTCCATCTGCAGGTGAAGCGTCCATACGTTGCCGACTCCATTCTCGAAATTGACCTTACCCGCGCAAAAATCAAAATACCGTCGGTGCCATACTACGGGGTGGAACGCGGCAACATAGGATACATCGCACTCACCGGTTTCAGCGAATCGACTGCTGAAGAGATGAAGAAAGCGGTTACTGAACTGACCGAAAACAAGGATGTGAAAGCATTGGTGCTTGACCTGCGCGGCAATGTAGGCGGACTGCTTGAAAGCGCGGTGAGCGTAGTGAGCAATTTTGTGCCGAAAGGCACCCAGGTGCTCAGCACCAAAGGCAAGGGGCTGCTTAATGAAAAGGTGTACAAAACGACCAATGCGCCTGTCAACACAACCATGCCGCTGATTGTGCTCATCGACGGCGAAACGGCATCATCTTCTGAAATCACCGCCGGTGCGCTTCAGGACCTTGACCGCGCGGTCATTGTCGGCAACCGTTCATACGGCAAGGGACTCGTTCAGACCACACGCGACCTCCCCTACGAAGGGTTGCTGAAAGTGACCATGGCTAAGTATTACACACCCAGCGGTCGACTCATCCAGGCAATAGACTACAGCCACCGTAACCCAGACGGCACAGTCAGCCGCATACCGGACAGCCTTACAAACACATTCACCACCGCGCACGGCAGGATTGTACGTGACGGAGGAGGCATTACTCCGGACGTTGAGGTGAAATACGAGCCGCTCAGCAGAATCACATATAATATTATGCGCGACTTCTGGGCATTTGACTTTGCCAACAAATATTATGCAACCCATCCGCAGGCTCCCGATTTCGACACCTTCACTGTCACCGACTCTTTGTACAACGAGTTCAAGGCATTTATCGACCCGAAGAAATTCGAGTATGACCGAGTGTGCGAAACCATGCTCGGCAGGCTGCGCGAAGTAGCAAAAACCGAAGGGTATGACGGTGACAGCCTCAGCGCCCAGTTTGATGTGCTTGAGGCAATGCTGCGCCGACCTCTTGACAAGGACCTCGATTCACAGCGCGGCGCAATTGAGCCGATAATAATGCGTGAAATCATGGAGCGGTATTATTTTGACCCGGGAAGAATAAGGATGGGATTGCGGACAGACGCAGGTCTTGATTCGGCAATACAAGTCATAGAGACTCCGGGACGCTATGAGTCAATACTCAAACCCACAAAATCCGGCAAATGAATTTAGATGAAATATCCGCGCGCTTCCTTTCGGGGGCGCGCGGCAAAGCATTTGACAAGGCGCTAAAATCATCTGCACCGATTATAAATTTCTATTCGCTTGCCGGCTCTTCTGCCGCAATGGCAATAAGCAGAATCAATGAGAAAGCGCCAGTTGTTGTCATAGCAGATTCGATGGATGATGCCGGGTATATATTCCATGACATTACCCGCATTGCCGGCGATGAAAGCGCCGCTTTTTTCCCAAGCGCGTACAAGCGTGACATTAAATACGGGCAAATCGACCCTCCGTCACAGATTCTGCGCACTGAAGCCCTTAACCGCTGGCATGATGACCCCAAGCTGAGGTTTGTGGTTACATACCCGGAGGCAATAGCTGAAAAGGTTGCTTCCAGAAAAGTAATCGGCGACCATACCATACGCTTGAAGAAAGGCGCGACCACTGATTTGCCTAAAACGGTAAAATGGTTGCGTGAAAACGGATTTACCGAAGTGGACTATGTTTACGAGCCGGGGCATTTCGCTAACCGCGGCTCTATCCTTGACATATACGGTTACAGCAACGAACTCCCCTACCGTGTGGACTTTTTCGGCGACGAGATAGATTCCATACGATTGTTCAATACTGAAACGCAGCTCTCAGAACAGAAACTTGAGGAGGTTGCCATCACCTCCAATGTGGCAAACGCCTCGGCTGGAGAATCAATACTTGATTTCATCGATGCCGGGACGCTGCTTGCCGTCCGAGACGCTGAGTACACTCTAAGCAGAATCACCGCGATTGCCAAGGAAACATTCAGCGACAGCGCCCTTATTGCCGATGAAGGTGACAAAAACGCGATGAAAAATATCGTTGACCCGGATGCCTTCGCTTCAGGATTCAACAATTTCAGGCGAATAGAATTTACCTCTGCGGCACAGCCTCCGTCACCGGCAAAGGTCTCACTGGATTTCAAATGCTCTCCGCAGGCAATCTACCACAAGAATTTTGACCTCATCAGTGAATCATTCACCCGGTTGCTGAAAGAGGATTACAGGCTATACATTTTAAGCGACAGCGAAAAACAGTTTGAACGCCTGAAAGCTATTTTTGCCGACAGGGGAGATAAAATAGACTTTATACCGGTGCATGGCACAATCCATGAAGGATTTGTGGACCACCTCCAAAAAATTGCCGTGCTCACCGACCATCAGATTTTTGACCGCTTCCACAAGTACAACCTGAAGAGCGACCGCGCACGCTCCGGCAAGCTCGCTTTGTCGCTCAAAGAGTTGAGCGCTATTGAACCGGGCGACTATATTGTGCATATAGACCACGGCGTAGGCAAATTCGCCGGGCTGCTGCGCACAAATGTGAACGGGCGCACCCAGGAGATGATAAAACTCACCTACGCAAATAACGATACTATTTTTGTGTCGATCCACGCGCTCCACAAACTTGCCAAATACCGTGGCAAAGAGGGGGTAGAGCCTAAAATCAACAAACTCGGCAGCGGCGCATGGAACAAAGTCAAGGAGCGCACAAAATCGAAACTAAAGGATATTGCCCGCGACCTTATCAAGCTATACGCCGCACGCAAACAGGAAAAAGGATTCGGATTCAGCCCGGATTCATACATGCAGCAGGAGCTCGAAGCATCTTTCATATACGAAGACACCCCGGACCAGCTGACTACCACACAGGCGGTGAAAGCCGACATGGAGAGCGACAAGCCAATGGACAGGCTGATTTGCGGTGATGTGGGTTTCGGGAAAACCGAGATAGCAATCCGTGCCGCATTCAAGGCGGCTGCGGACAGCAAACAGACAGCCGTGCTTGTGCCGACAACGGTGCTTGCATACCAGCACTTCAATACTTTCAAGAACAGGCTTAAGGATTTTCCGGTAAGGGTGGATTACATTTCACGCGCACGAACGCCAAAGCAAGTCAAGCAGATTCTTGCCGACCTTGCAGAAGGAAAAATCGACATCCTTATTGGCACACACAAGCTTATCGGATCCTCTGTGAAGTTCAAGGACCTGGGGCTTTTAGTTGTTGACGAGGAGCAGAAATTCGGGGTTGCCGTGAAAGAGAAGCTGAAACAGATGAAGACCAATGTCGACACTCTTACAATGAGCGCCACGCCGATTCCACGCACATTGCAATTCTCGCTCATGGGCGCACGCGACCTATCGGCTATCACCACACCGCCAACCAACCGGTATCCTATCGTCACATCAGTGAACGCGCTGAACGATGACATCATTTCCGAGGCAATAAACTTCGAGCTATCACGCAACGGTCAGGTATTCATTGTCAATCCAAGGATTGAAGGGTTGCATGAACTTGAAGCGATGGTAAAGCGCCTTGTTCCCGATGCCCGTACTATTGTCGGACACGGGCAGATGCCACCGGAAAAACTGGAGAAGGCTATAATTGATTTTGCAAACCATGATTACGACATACTTCTCGCGACCACGATAATCGAGAGCGGCATTGATATGCCAAACGTAAACACAATAATTATCAACAACGCACAGAATTTCGGGCTAAGCGAGCTGCACCAGTTGAGAGGACGTGTCGGCAGAAGCAGCCGAAAGGCATTCTGCTACCTTCTTGTCCCACCCCACATACCTTTGTCGCCGACAGCACGCCGACGCTTGCAGGCAATAGAAAGTTTCAGCGATCTCGGCAGCGGAATCCATATTGCCATGCAGGACCTTGACATCAGAGGCGCCGGCAATCTTCTTGGAGCGGAGCAGAGCGGATTTATCGCCGACCTCGGCTATGAAACCTACCAGAAGATATTGCAAGAAGCTGTGACGGAATTGCGCACTGAGGAATTTGCCGGCGAACCGACCCAGAATCCTGAGGAGGAACAGGACTTTGTTGCCGATTGCGTAATTGAGAGCGACATGGAGCTTCTTCTTCCTGCCCATTATGTGCCTCAGGAAAGCGAGCGCATTGCCTTGTACCAGGAACTCGACAGCATTGAGCGTGAGCTTGACCTTCAGGCTTTCCGGACAAGGCTTTTGGACCGATTCGGCAAAATACCGCCGGAAACCGCCGAACTTCTACGCATTCCCCGATTAAGGCGGCTTGCACGCAAACTCGGCATAGAAAAAGTTGTCCTAAAGCAGGGCAAGATGTACATTTACTTTGTGGATGACAACAACAAGGCATACTACCAGTCGCCTATGTTCGGACGAATCCTGCACTACCTCCAGGACAATCCACGTCGCTGCCAAATCAGGGAGAAAAACGGCAGGCGCAGTTTTTCTATCGACAATGTAAAAAGAGTCGAGGACGCTGTNNGTAGCCATCCTCGACTCTATCCATTCGCTTCCCGCGCTGTAAAAGGCGCGGAAGCATTTATTTTTCACGCATGAACACGTTAATCGGTGTTCCGGTAAAATCCCAGTTTGCGCGTATTTTATTCTCAAGATACCTCCTGTAAGGCTCTTTCACCCACTGCGGCAAATTGCAGAAGAATATGAATGTAGGCACCTGTGCCCCTTTGAGCATGGTGATATACTTAATCTTCACATACTTGCCCTTGTTTGCAGGTGGCGGATAAGCGGCAATCGCTTCCTGCATCACTGTATTTAGCTGTGATGTAGGCACAGTGCGCTTACGGTTCTGGTAAACCTGCACCGCTGTTTCAAGCACCTTGAAAATTCTCTGTTTGGTTACTGCCGAAGTAAATATGATAGGGAAATCCACAAACGGGGCGAAGCGCTCACGGATAGCATTTTCAAAATGCCGTATTGCTTCCTGGGATTTATTCTCAACGAGGTCCCATTTGTTCACGCACACAACCAGACCTTTCTTGTTTCTCTGAATCAGTGAGAAAATGTTTGTATCCTGCCCTTCAATTCCTCGGGTGGCATCAATCATGAGGATACATACATCACTGGCTTCGATTGCACGGATGGAACGGATAACAGAATAATATTCTATGTCCTCGTTGACTTTCGCTTTCTTACGTATACCAGCAGTATCTACAAGGTAGAAATCGAAACCGAATTTATTGTAACGGGTATATATGCTGTCACGGGTAGTGCCGGCTATATCTGTTACAATATGACGTTCCTCTCCGATAAATGCGTTAACTATCGATGATTTACCGGCATTAGGACGTCCAACAATAGCAAACTTGGGGATATCATCCAGTGCCTCATCATCGTCATCCTTTTCAGGCAGTTTCTTAACCACCTCATCAAGAAGGTCACCTGTGCCGAACCCATTGACCGCACTGACGGGGTAAGGTTCACCGAGCCCAAGGCTATAAAACTCCGGCACATTGTACAGCCATTCATTTGAATCGACCTTGTTTGCCACAAGTATTACAGGTTTCTTTGACCGACGGAGAATCTCAGCTACGCGGTCGTCCAAATCGGTGACACCATTCATCGCGTCAACAACAAAAAGGATTTCATCCGCCTGCTCGATTGCAACATGAACCTGCTTGTTTATCTCTTCTTCAAAAATGTCATCGGAATTGACAACCCAACCACCGGTATCTACAATGGAAAATTCCTTACCGTTCCAGTCGACTTTGCCATACTGACGGTCGCGGGTTGTTCCCGCCGTATCATCCACAATAGCACTGCGGCTTTGCGTGAGACGGTTGAACAGGGTTGATTTACCCACATTCGGTCGACCAACAATTGCAACAAGTTGTCCCATATATTTCGCTTAAGTTAAATTAATGCTACAAAGTTAATTATTTCCGCCCGATAAATCATTCTATGTATCCGAATGAGCGGAGTTTATTATCCCTGTTACGCCAATTGGGCTCTACTTTCACGAATAACTCAAGGTAAACGCGCTTGCCAAAGAAAGTTTCGATATCTTTTCGCGCTTCAGTGCCAACCTTTTTGAGTTTTGAGCCTGCCTTGCCTATAAGAATTCCTTTCTGGCTGTCCCTTTCAACATAAATCACCGCCATGATATGGATAGCGCCCTCTTTTTCATCAAATTTCTCAACAATCACTTCTGCGGAGTAAGGAACTTCCTTATCGTAGTTAAGCAGAATCTTCTCACGGATAATCTCAGTTACAAAGAATCGTGCCGGCTTGTCGGTTAGAGCATCTTTGCCAAAATATGGGTCGCTCTCCGGAAGCAGCTCCACTATACGCGCCATAATATTGGACACGTTGAAGTGCTCCTTAGCAGATGTGGGGAATATCTCCGCATTAGGCAAGAGTGATTTCCACTTTTCAACAATAATCTCAAGGTCACCCTGGTTTTTCAGAAGATCAATCTTGTTTATCACCAGTAGAACAGGAACTTTTTCTTTTGCTACTTTGGCAAGGAAATCAGCATTCTTTGTGGGATCCTCAACCACGTCTGTAACATAAAGGAGAATATCGGCATCTGTCAGCGCACCCTCAGAGTAACCGAGCATGCTCTCCTGAAGTTTGTATTTAGGTGAAAGCACTCCGGGAGTGTCTGAAAACACAATCTGGTACTCAGGAGTATTGACAATTCCCATAATGCGGTGACGGGTTGTCTGCGCCTTAGATGTGATGATACTTACCCTCTCCCCTACGAGGTCGTTCATGAGGGTTGATTTACCAACGTTCGGATTTCCAACGATATTTACAAATCCTGCTTTATGATTTTCTGCCATAATATCTGTATTTTTTATGTGATTCTATAATAAAACAAAAATAGCACCCTAAAAGATGCTATTTTTGTCCTATTTTTTTCAGAAGTGTGGTCGGAATGCTATCAAAGATCCCAGATGAGGTACATTGCACCCCATGTGAATCCGGCGCCGAAAGCTGTGAGAATCAACTTGTCGCCTTTTTTCAGCTTTGATTTGTATTCATCAAGGCAGAGGGGAATTGATGCAGCACTGGTATTGCCGTAATGCTCGATATTCACAAGCACTTTTTCATGTGCGATACCTGCACGCTGGCTCACAGCCTCAATGATACGGAGATTTGCCTGATGAGGAATAAGATAGTCAACTTCCTCCATTGTAAGGTTATTGCGCTTCGCAATGTCAAGGCTGCTCTCAAGCATATCTGTTACGGCATGCTTGTAAACATATCTTCCGTCCTGGAAAATATAATGGTCGCCGGCATCCACAGTTTCATGTGATGCGGGGAGAACTGAACCACCAGCCTTCATAAGCAGATGATCCCTTCCATCGCCATCAACATGGAATACAGCGTCAATCACTCCGGTATTTTCCTCAGTTGGCTCAACAAGCACAGCAGCGGCACCGTCACCAAACAAAGGACAAGTGCTCCTGTCTGAGTAGTTTACCATAGAGGACATTTTTTCAGCAGCCACTACAATGACTTTCTTGCGAAGCCCTGCCTTAACATAGGCAGACGCATCTTCAAGCGCAACAATGAATCCGGCACAAGCAGCCTGGATGTCATAGGCATACGCATTTTTGAGACCGCAATCATGGCAAATGACGCTTCCGGTAGAGGGGAAACGGTAGTCAGGATTTGATGTAGCGCAAATAAGCAGTTCCACTTCTTCTGGAGCAGTGCCTGTTGAAGCAAGAAGCTTTTCTACAGCCTTAGCCCCGAGGAATGATGAACCAGCTCCCTCCTGCTTGAGAATCCTACGCTCCTTGATGCCAACGCGTGTGGTAATCCACTCGTCATTGGTATCCACCATTTTAGAAAGCATCTCATTGTCGAGTACATCATCGGGCACATAAGAAGCTATGCCAGATATTCTCGCGTGTAGCATATTTCTATCTGTTTGTTATACGTTAATGCAAAAATCTCCCAAAGCGGCAAAGCCAAAACATTCGGGAGAAGTTTATTTCAATAACATCGCCCCTCTTACAGGGAACGAGTCTGCGTCATTAAACGGCAGCGGGCTTTTCGATAGCTATTTTGCCACGGTAGTAGCCACATTCGCCACAAACAGTGTGGTAGATATGCCATGCTCCGCAATGGGGGCAAAGTGCAAGAGTGGGGGCAACGGCCTTGTCGTGTGTGCGACGCTTCGCTGTGCGGGTCTTTGATTGTTTTCGTTTAGGATGTGCCATTGTTTTATAATTCTATAGTTTTTATATTCTAATCAGTCGTTTGAATCATTGTTTCCAGCAATGTTTTTAAGCGCGTCCCATCTTGGGTCAGTACGGGGCTCCACTGCATCGTCCATAGAGTCCATCTCCTCAATAAGCTGGTTCTGGAGATCAGCATCTTCATCAGAAATGCCGCCGGCACGGTGCTTTTTCAGCATCGCACTCATCTGGCGGTTGCACTTGCCAAGAGGATGAACATGCTTGATAGGTATAGTCAACGCCACAGTATCATAAATCATGTAAGCAACATTAAGATAGTTGTCGCTTTCCGGTATTACGAGGAGGTCATCAGAATCATCGTTATAATCCTCGCCATACTTGACATTGATATGATATGTGGTGTCGATCGGATATTCCAGATCGTCAAGGCATCTGTCACATATAAGGGTGACAATACCTTCAACAGCAAAATCCAGAGAATAAATATCACCTTTATACTCAACTGTGAGCGCCACATTTAAATCCGCATCATGGATATCCTCGCTCTCCATATTGGTGAAGAACGTTTTGCCAAGATGATACTCAAACGCATGAGTGCCATGTGACATTGTTTTAAGCGGCAATTTGTATTCAGTAAACTTTCCCACAGTGGATTTATTTAAAAAACTTTGCAAAGATAGGTATTATCCTTGGACTCTCAAAACTTCCGGATATTTTACTCTCCAGCCTGAAGTTCGGCACGCTTGAGATACTTTTCAATATCCATGCCATTTGTACCTGCAAACTGAGGATATTCGTCAAGTATTTCCTTATAAAGCGCAGCTTCTGCCTTGTAGTTTTTAAGTTCACGCTGCACAGTTGCCTCTTTCATAAGGAAGATAGGAGTGTAATAAGGATTGTTGTCGGAAATTTTTGCAGCCTTGCGGAAGCAGCTGACTGCTTTGTCATATTCCTTGAGGTTCACATAGCAGTCACCCATAAGAGACTGGCTTGAAGCACCAATGATTGCTTCTTTAGGAGAATATTTCTCAAGGTAGCTGATTGCCTCTTTGTATTCCTTGCGGTTGTAAAGAAGAATCGCAGCATTAAGCGCAGCCCTGTTGCCAGCTTCGTAGCCATAATCGTCAGCAACCTTCTTGTACTGCTCAAGAGCGAGGGAATCATTACCCAAAGTTGCAGTGATATCAGCCTGACCCACTGCATTGTCAGCAGCTTCGATACCCGGACGGCGCACTGCATAAATCCAAATAAGGATAAGGCACACTACTCCGAGTACTGCAGCAATGCCCCACATGATTTTCTTCTGGTTGTTCTGCACTTTCTGCTCAAGTCCAGTGAGCTGGTCATTGATATCGTCAAGCGATGTACGGGTCTCGCTTTCGTTCTGTTTAGCCATGTTATAGTTAAATTTCCTATGTTATTTCAAAGACAACGGAACGCCCACGCACGTAGCGCAGGTTTCCGAGCGGCAAAGTTAATATATTTTTTGCGTACCGCAAAGC
>DAAJ01000068.1 GCA_001701115.1 Bacteroidales bacterium GP2 | reverse complement strand
GAGGATGCCTATGACCCCAATAAGGTGCGGAAAGAGTGAATGTCTGTCCCTCGCCCTGAGGAATAATGCCTTTGTATGAGCTGGGGTGGAAGAGGTTCTTTATAGAGAAGTTGGAGAACTTCAAAGACACCTTACCGATCACACCTGTCTGACCCCAACCGAGCGAGAACTCAATCTGGTCATTTGCCTTAGATTCGAGCGGGAGTACAATGTCAACAGTACCATTCTCTGCATCAGGACGCACATCCGGGTTAAGGTTCTCCGGGTTGAAGTGTCCGGTATTTGCAATTTCACGAAGTGAACGCACAAGGTCATCTTTCCTGAATAGGTCACCCGGACGGATGTAAAGCTCGCGTCGGATAACTTTTTCATACAAACGGTCATTACCCTGGATAATCACATTATTGATTCTCGCCTGAGGACCTTCCTCCATTCTGAGTTCAAGGTCAATAGAATCACCTACAACATTCTTTTCAATAGGAATAAGGCTATAGAACAAATAACCGTTATTTAGGTACAGGTTTGCAACCGCATCATCATCTGTTGAAGTCCTCTTCTCAAGCAACTTCTGGTTGTAAACATCACCAGGCTTTATTTCAAGCACCCTGTTAAGGAAATTGGTGTCGTAGAGAGTGTTACCAACCCATGAAATATCATTAATGTAATACTTCTTACCTTCCTCGACATTGATATATACATCCACGCTCTTTTCATTGAAAGGCACAACGCTGTCACTGACAATCTTGGCATCCCTATAACCTAACTCGTTGTACTTCTCAATAATGCGCTTCAAGTCATCCTGATAGTCATTATCAACAAATTTCCGCTGGCGGAATAGATTCATTATATCGCCGCTCTCATTGGTCTTTTTAATGGTACGCTTGATTTTCTTGTCGGTAAGGACTTCGTTGCCATCAATGTAGATTTTATGCACCTTAACCTTGTCATGCTTGTCCACGTTAATGTCGACAATCATTTTATTAGGCTCGGATAAATCTTCATGAAGGGCAATGACAACATCTGCATTGCCAAAACCTTTTTCCTTGAAATAGTTCTTGATAATCAGCTGTGCACGGTTGACAATATTCTGCGTAATCTGGTTTCCGACAAAAAGCTGCAATTTCTCCTGCAAGTCATCTTTTTCTCCTTTTCTTACGCCATTGTAGTTAATTGCTGAAATCTGAGGCTGCTGGCGGAGGTTGATAGAGAGCCAGGCTTTATCGCCGGCAATCTTATCAACACTTATCTGTATCTTGCTGAAAAGCCCCTGACGCCACAAGCGTTTTGATGCTGAAGTAATCTCATCACCTGGAATTTCAATGCGTTCACCAATTTTAAGTCCGGAATATCCTATAATAACGAAATCCTCATAGTTATCCGCTCCATTTACAGTAATCCCGGCAATTTCGTATGTCGGTGGCATACCGGAATAAATGACCGGAGGCGTATAGATTGTGTCGGTGGGATTCTGTGCTGTGGCAATTCCACAGACAGCAAGCATAGCGGCAATTATGACGGATACTTTAAAACGCATGATATTTGATAATGAAGTATTCACTTGGTTAATTGTTCTGAGGTCAGACCAAAACGGCGCTCTCTCGACTGGTATTCAAGAATCGCCCGGAAGAAATCTTCCTTGCTGAAGTCGGGCCAATATATATCGGTGATGTAAATTTCTGCATAGGCAATCTGCCAAAGGAGGAAATTACTGACACGGTTGTCACCTCCAGTGCGGATAAGCAGGTCAGGATCAGGCATTCCTGCGGTAGCAAGGTATTTCTCAACCGTTTTGTCATCAATTTTCTCGGGATCCAGGGTTCCTTTTGCCACATCCGCAGCAACCGCCCTGACAGCCTCGGTAATTTCCCAGCGTGAAGAGTAGCTGAGAGCGAGATTGAGTGTGAGCCCTGTGCAATGCGCGGTATCTTCCATGCACTGGCGCAAACGCGACAATGCCTCCTGAGGCATCCTTGCGAAATCACCTATCATTGAAAGGCGCACATTATTTTTTATCAAATCGGGAGTTTCACGCTCAATTGCTATTACAATAAGATGCATGAGAGCATCCACCTCTTCCTGAGGGCGATTCCAGTTTTCGGTAGAAAAAGCATAAAGGGTGAGGTAGCCGACTCCTGCTTCTGATGCCGCCTCGGTGATTCTCCTGACAGTGTTCACCCCTTCCACATGCCCGGCGGAGCGGTCAAGCGAACGCTTCTTAGCCCATCTACCGTTGCCGTCCATGATTATTGCAACATGGGCGGGGACATTGGCGCGGTCTATCTTATTCAGGAGTGAATCCATAATCTATTTATATTTAATCCTTCCGGTTACACACAACGCACCTTTCGCCGAACTCGTAAGTAAGGCTTACGGTTATTGCGCTCAACCAATCGGTATTTTTTACAAAAGAACTTTTTATCTGGTAGAGGTCGCTGAGTTCTTTACCGTCAACATGATCGCCGAGTGTTTTTGTAAATGTCCATTCGGCGCCAAAATTCAAACGCTCACCCAGCTTGTACTTAAGCCCAAATCCCATAGGCACAGCAAAAGCAACGGAATTATTGCCCTGAGAACCTCCAACCACAGCCCCTGCACCAAGGCTTATGTACGGCGTGCATCGGCGTAACCTCTTATATGTTTCTCCAACCCCGTAAGGGAAGAAGTTAAATTCGCCCCGCACACCAAAATCATATACTGTGGATTTGAACTTATATTCCGCTCCACCCGGCAGAACATTGTCTATGTCGGCTGTATTTCCGGAAATTGTTGAAAGCCCTGCCTCTGCACGAAGAGCCCACCGGGAATCCAGATTATACCTGCCCATGAGAGACACAGCTCCCCCCGGATGACGGAATGGGAAGCCACTGTTTGCATCCCCTATATATCCACTCATACCGGCAGCAACGCCGAAATCCCACTTATAGCGCGCATCCTGGGCGCAAGCGGGGGTCAGCGAAGCAATTGTTGCCATAATAAACAGGGCTTTACGGATTATCACGGAATTTCAGGGAATTACTGTATGGGAATAAATGAGAAGAAGTTTATTACCCCACGGTAAATATTAGGATTGAAACGGTTGTTTTCAAATGTGCCGCCTATGAGGTAGATATAGGGACATTCCCATGATGTGACAGGCTTGATTGCACGGCTTGCAACAGCAGCGTCCGAGGGTACATACAGAGTGCGGTCACATACCATAGCCTGCGCGCCGGCAAGTTTGGGCACATAATCGTTGAACTGCAGATTTTCGCTTGCGACCGCCCAATGCACTCCTCTGTCTATTGAAACATACAGTTTATTGTCAATCGCACCGTTTTTATCTTTGCCTCCGAAAGCATACAGCACCGGAGTTGTAGTTGTTGCTGCAGTGGCACTGCTGGATACAGTATAGTAAGGGCAAACGCTAACCCCTTCAGCTGGAGGCATTGCCTCAACGCTCAACTTCGTCCATTCAGATCCGTCATAACCCCATGTTGCACCGCTAAGGTTTCCTTTTGAATCCTTGCCAGATGTAAATGCTGCCATAGGACTGTCGCTCCACATGGTCTCATATATCATTATTGAGCTTGTACCGCTTACTGGGCAGTCCTCGGCAACCTCAGTTTCGGCAGTTGCAGGATATGTGACATGATAATATTTGCCCCCTGAGTTCTTGACTCCAAGGATAGAAGCGCCATAGCCGCCATAGATATAGCACATCGAGTCGCCGGTATCGGTCCAAGTAGTTCCATCGGTTGAGGTAAACAGCTTGTCTGATGAATCAAGCATGAACAGCGCATCCTCGGAAGCCGTGATGCTTCCTACGAGAGCATTCTCCGGCAGAGCCACAGGCTGAGCGACCCACTCTTTTGCATCTGCAAGATTTTCTCCGGCGCTCATGAATGCCTTATCAGAGAACTGGGTGAACACATAATATTTGCCGCCCAATGACACTGTGCGGGTTGCTAATGCGGCAGAAGACGCTCCGGGAATTACACAATAAGGAAGCCTGTCCCAGTAAAGGCTGTCAGATTTCAACTGGTGGACATTCACTTTCACATTATATTCGCGGCGCACGCCTTCATTTGCAGACACAAGACGAACCGTAACCTTATCAGCCGAAAAATCAATCGAATCGCTCGGAGATGTCAGATAATCGACTATCACGTCCTCTTTTTCAGTATCCTCATAATGCATGACAATCTCAGCCTTGCTTACAGAAGGCAAACCGAGTGAAACAAGGGCTTTCACCACCTTGGTTCCTACCGGAAGGGAATCGGCGTTGAAAATCACTCCTTTGTTCAGGTCAACAGCAAAACTCAAAGAGTCGAGGTCCTCTGTGCCGAAGTTTGATTTGAGCACAAAAGATGTGACTTCAACGTTTGAGCCGCTGACATTCTGAATCACCGCGTTTTCTACCTCATTGTCGTTGCAGGACCAAAATCCTGCTGCAAGAGATGCGGCTAATATAATGACCGGTGCTTTAAATCTCATAATATATACTTTTTCAGCCTGCAAAGTTATAAACAAAATTGGGAACTCACTATGCCGATGCGTTAAAATAAATGTATGAATCGACGTATCATAGCCTTATCACGCTGATATGACACCCTGACGCATTGCGCAGCACACATTTTTTAGCTATTTTTGCATCGCGTTTACATTTAACCGCAACTACACCTTAATTATTATAATAGTATCACTAACATTATCCGGTAACAGCAATGATTACACAGGAACAGCTAAAAGAGACTTTTGAACGCAAGCTCGCGTTGAGGAGGTATCTTTGACATCGACAGCAAGAAAATAGAAGTCGAAGAGGAGGAACTCCGCACCCATGTGCCTGATTTTTGGGAACATCCCAAGGAAGCGCAGGCACAGATGAAGAAAATCAAAGATATCCAGGCGTGGATTGACGGCTATGCCGAAATTGAAGATGCCGTGGAGGAGCTGCAGATTGCATGGGAATTTGTCAAGGAGGGCGAGATGGAAGAGAGCGAGCTCGATGCCATGTATGCCGCGACTATCGACAAAATCGAGCGCCTTGAGCTCCGCAATATGCTTCGCCGCGAGGAAGACAAACTCGGGGTCGTGCTCAAAATCAACTCCGGCGCAGGAGGCACAGAGAGCCAGGACTGGGCTTCGATGCTGATGCGAATGTACATGCGTTGGTGCGAGGCACACGGCTACAAGACCTCGGTGGCAAACCTTCTTGAAGGTGATGAGGCGGGAATCAAGTCATGTACCATCAACGTAGAAGGGGATTTTGCATACGGTTACCTGAAAAGCGAGAACGGAGTGCACCGCCTTGTGCGCGTTTCACCCTACAACGCCCAGGGCAAACGAATGACATCTTTCGCCTCGGTTTTCGTCACCCCGCTTGTTGACGACACTATAGAGGTAAAGGTTGACCCCGCGCTTCTGTCATGGGACACCTTCCGAAGCGGCGGTGCCGGCGGACAGAACGTGAACAAGGTTGAATCGGGTGTGCGTCTCAGATACCAGTTTACCGACCCTTACACCGGGGAAAAAGAGGAAATCCTCATCGAGAACACTGAAACCCGCGACCAGCCCAAGAACAAGGAGAACGCCATGCGCCAGTTGCGCTCCATCCTTTATGACAAGGAGTTGCAGCACCGCCTTCAGGAACAGGCTAAAGTAGAAGCCGGGAAGATGAAAATCGAATGGGGCTCCCAGATCAGGAGTTATGTGTTTGACGACCGAAGGGTCAAGGATCACCGCACTGGGCATCAGACCTCCGATGTTGGAGGAGTGATGGACGGCGACCTCGACGGTTTCATCAAAGCATACCTTATGGAATTTGCCGGAAGCGAACAGCAATAATCCTCTACCCTCACCATGATTTTTTACCGAATATACCAATTTGTGATAATGTTGCCGCTCATGCTGGTGGCAACAACATTGACAGCACTCATCGTCATCATCGGCTCCATGCTTGGAGCCGGACGATGGGCTGGCTATTATCCCCCCGCTGCGTGGAGCCGGGTGATGTGTTGGCTTACTCTTGTGAGAGTCACTGTCCGCGGAAAAGAAAACATAAACCCCGGCACATCATACGTTTTTGTAGCTAACCATCAGGGCGCATACGATATTTTCACCGTATATGGATGGCTCGGGCACAATTTCCGGTGGATGATGAAAAAGGAACTGCGCAAAATCCCACTTGTTGGCTACGCCTGCGAGAAAGCGCGCCAGGTCTACGTTGACAACTCCACCCCTACCCGCGTCCGCGAAACAATGCGCAAGGCAGAAGCCCTGCTTGCCGGAGGGATGTCCGTTGTGGTCTTCCCCGAAGGAGCAAGGACATGGAACGGGCACATGCGGGCATTCAAGAGAGGAGCCTACGCACTCGCTATGGAATTTAACCTCCCGGTTGTGCCGCTCACTATCGATGGCGCATTCAAGGTTATGCCGAGATTCAAGAAGCTTCCACGCCCTGGACACATAATCCTCACTATCCACCCACCGGTATATCCGACTGAGCAGGGGCATGACTTAGCCCGGCTGATGGAGGATACCCGCGCGGCAATCGCATCGGCACTCCCCGGAGAAAGCGCGTGAACTCCGCGCACCGCTTATTTGTTTTATCCCCTGAAAAGGTGTCACGCAAAACTGACACCCACATTGTCATTTTGGCAGACTTTGCCCAAAATTGCCATTTGGCACGGAATATGCATATAACACTTTCAGAAATATAAGTATAACCAGTAAATTCAATATCTATTATGAACATCAAACCATTGGCTGACAGAGTACTTATTCAGCCCACACCCGCAGAAGAAGTTACTATGGCGGGAATCATCATCCCCGATTCAGCTAAAGAAAAACCCCTCAGAGGCACCGTGCTTGCTGCTGGAAACGGCACCAAAGACGAAGAAATGATTGTCAAAGAGGGTGACAAAGTGCTGTATGGCAAATATGCCGGCACTGAAATCGAGCTTGAAGGAGAAAAATACCTCATCATGCGTCAGAGCGACATTCTCGCAATCATCGCAGACTGACCAAACCGTATAATCTGAACAAAATTACTATTATCATGGCAAAAGAAATAAAATTTGAAATCAAAGCTCGCGAAGAGCTCAAAAAAGGCGTTGACGCTCTCGCCGACGCTGTTAAAGTGACACTTGGTCCCAAGGGACGCAATGTCATCATCGAAAAGAAATTCGGCGCACCCCACATCACAAAGGACGGTGTGAGTGTTGCACGTGAAGTTGAACTGGAAGATCCGTTCCAGAACATGGGCGCACAGCTTGTCAAGGAAGTTGCTTCCAAGACTGGCGACGATGCTGGTGACGGCACAACCACCGCTACAGTCCTTGCACAGGCTATCATCAACGTTGGTCTCAAGAACGTTGCAGCCGGAGCAAACCCTATGGATATCAAGCGCGGTATCGATAAAGCCGTTGCAACTGTAGTTGGCGGCATTAAGGATATGGCGCAGGAAGTTGGCGACGACTTCAAGAAAATTGAGGATGTTGCACGAGTTTCCGCTAACAATGATGAAGCTATCGGTCGCCTTATCGCCGAGGCTATGAAGAAAGTGAAGAAAGAAGGCGTTATCACCGTGGACGAAGCAAAAGGCACTGAAACCACAGTTGACATTGTGGAAGGCATGCAGTTTGACCGCGGCTACATCTCACCCTACTTCGTAACCAATCCTGAGAAGATGGAGTGCGAGATGGATACCCCTTATATCCTCATCTTCGACAAGA
Source organism: Bacteroidales bacterium GP2 (assembly GCA_001701115.1). Lineage (GTDB taxonomy): Bacteria > Bacteroidota > Bacteroidia > Bacteroidales > Muribaculaceae > Paramuribaculum. The sequence continues at coordinate 7,866 of DAAJ01000068.1, read as the reverse complement.
AAATTTCAAACCTCAAAGACATGCTTCCTATCCTCGAAGCTACTGCACAGAGCGGACGTCCTCTCCTCATCGTTGCTGAGGATGTTGACCAGGAAGCACTTGCAACCCTCGTTGTGAACCGCCTCCGTGGTTCTCTCAAAATCTGCGCTGTTAAAGCTCCCGGATTCGGCGACCGCCGCAAAGAGATGCTTGAAGACATCGCAGTGCTCACCGGTGGTGTTGTTATCTCTGAGGAAAAAGGCATGAAACTCGAAAGCGCTACACTTGACTATCTCGGACGCGCTGAAAAAGTTACTGTCAACAAAGAGAATACAACCATTGTAAACGGTGCAGGAAACAAGGAATCTATCGCAGCACGAGTAGCACAGATTAAGGCTCAGATTGAGCAGACCACCAGCGACTACGACCGCGAGAAACTCCAGGAACGCCTTGCAAAACTCGCAGGCGGCGTGGCTGTCCTCCACATCGGCGCACCCTCTGAGGTTGAGATGAAGGAGAAGAAAGACCGCGTTGATGATGCACTCAGCGCTACCCGCGCTGCTATCGCAGAAGGCATCGTGCCCGGTGGTGGTGTTGCATACATCCGCTGCGTTGAGCTCCTCGACGGTCTCAAAGGCGACAACGAAGATGAAACAACCGGTATCCTTATCGTTAAACGCGCTATTGAAGAGCCCCTTCGTCAGATTGTTGCTAACGCAGGAGTTGAAGGTGCAGTTGTTGTGCAGAAAGTTAAAGAAGGCAAAGGCGACTTTGGTTACAACGCACGTACCGATTCATATGAGAACCTTCTCGCTGCAGGCGTTATCGACCCAGCAAAGGTTACCCGCGTTGCGCTTGAAAACGCTGCATCTATCGCCGGAATGTTCCTCACCACAGAATGCGTTATCGCAGAGAAAAAAGAAGACAATCCCGCACCCGCTATGGGAGCTCCCGGAATGGGAGGCATGGGCGGCATGATGTAATCGACAGCATGGCATAAGAACTTAATATACCATACCCTACGCTCCGCGACCATCACCCCGGTCGCGGAGCTTTTTTATATCCTTAAACCCTCTCCATTTCCACTAATCCACTTCTATGTATTAAATCCCCATTATTGGAACACTTCCGTAAAAAAATCGTAACTTTGCCCTGCGATGTCATACAACGAATCAGCCACGCAGGGCAACCTTAACAAACTTGAGACCGGAAAAATTGCACGGCTACTGTGGGATTACAGCCTCCCGGCTGTTGTCGGCATGCTCGTTGTGTCCCTCTACAACGTCATCGACCGAATATTTATCGGGCAGGGAGTAGGCACGGAAGCCATTGCAGGACTGGCAATAACATTTCCCGTCATGAATGTCAGCTCCGCTATAGGAGTCCTTATAGGAGCAGGTGCATCAGCAAGAGTATCAATAATGCTCGGGGCAAAAGATGTGGCGAGCGCAGAAAAAGTGCTTGGCAACGCGCTTGTGCTCATTCTCACTAACGCTACAATATATATCACCATCTTCGCCATATATATCGACGATATTCTCACCGCATTCGGAGCAAGCCCGGCATCCCTCCCCTTTGCCCGCGACTTCATGCTATACATCCTCCCCGGCATGCTCGTGATGAATGTTGCTTTCAGCTTCAATAATATAATGCGTGCCTCCGGCTATCCGGTCAAAGCTATGCTTTCAATGTTTCTTGGAGCTGGAGCAAACCTGCTGCTTGCGCCAATTTTCATTTTTGTGCTTGATATGGGCATCAAAGGAGCGGCAATAGCCACCGATATTGCAATGAGCTTGACAGCGATATTTGTGATGTACCACTTCTGCCAGCCGCAAAGCAATCTAAGGTTCAAACGTGGCACATACAGTCTGAGTAAAAAAATCATCATCGGAATCATCGGTATCGGCGCAGCACCCAGCCTTGTCAATCTCGCAGGAAGCGTGATAAACATCATCGTTAACCGTGAGCTCATGCACTACGGCAGTGACAACGCCGTTGCTGCGGCAGGCATTTTCACCACTTACACATCCCTTATCGTTATGGTGGTTGTAGGCATTTGTCAAGGGCTTCAGCCTATCATCGGATATAATTATGGTGCAAAGAGATTTGACCGCCTGCAAAAAGCATACTGGCTTGCCGTTGGATGCGGCACAGCCATTTGCGCGCTCGGCTATGCATTCGGGCAAACATTCCCCCATCTGATTGCCAGGGCATTCACTACTGATGCCACCCTCATTGCCCAGACCTCACGCGCATTCACCATTGCACTATCCGCATTCTGGGTCGTAGGATTCCAGGTTGTATCAACAACCTTCTTCCAATCCATAGGCAAAGCGGGAAAATCAATTTTCCTCAGCCTCACCCGCCAGGTAATTTTCCTTATACCCCTGCTGCTTGTTCTTCCGAAACTCTATCAGCTTGACGGAGTATGGGCGTCTTTCCCCGTCAGCGACATCTTCGCCACAGTTGTAACTGCCGCAATGGTGTGGTGGCAATTGCGCAAAATCATGGGAGCGGTCAGGAAAAACAATAAAATTCCGGCATAAATCGCTCATAAAAGCACAAAAAAATATTTTTATTTGCAAAATCCACGAATTTGCTTTACATTCGTGTGCGAAACCGTATTACCTTAATACCACTGAAATTATACCTTAACATTAATATAACATGAGCTACCTGAAATTTGATAAAAACCTCATGATTAATCTGGAGCAGTCCCTTATGAAAGAGATGCTCCGCACTAATCAGAGCGGCGCTTATCATTGCACTTCGGTGGTGGACTGCAACACCAGGAAACAGCATGGGCTGCTGGTGATTCCAATCCCCGAGATGGGCAATTCATCACATGTGCTCCTGTCATCGCTGGATGTAACTGTCATTCAGCACGGAGCGCCATTCAACCTCGGGCTGCACCGCTACAGCGGAGGAGTTTACAGCCCTGCAGGACACAAGTACATCCGCGAATTTGACTGCGAGAGCGTGCCCCGTACCACTTACCGTGTCGGAGGAGTGATTCTCACTAAAGAGAAAATTTTCATCTCGCATGAAAACCGACTCCTTATCCGCTACACACTCGTTGAGGCACACAGCCCAACAACACTCAGGTTCAAACCTATGCTAGCTTTCCGCGAGGCAAACCAGCTTTGCGTGGAAAACACCGCGCTCAATACCGACTGCCCCGAAGTGCCGAACGGAGTGGCTGCACGTCTATATGACGGCTACCCGACACTCTTCATGCAGTTCAGCCGCAAGCCCCAGTGGAATTACGACCCACATTGGTACAAAGGGTTCGAGTACCTCAAGGACCTTGAACGTGGAGTACCCTATACCGAGGACCTTTGGGTGCCCGGATATTTTGAAGTGCCTATTAAAAAAGGAGAATCAATTATATTCTCGGCAGGCGTGAGCGAAATACAGCCCCGTTCACTCGCCAAGATGTACGAAACTGAAATCGCATCAAGAACTTGCCGCACCAGCTTCTTCAACTGCCTCAAGAATGCTGCTAAGCAGTGCTACCTTAAAGATAAGGACGGAGAATTCCTAATCTCTGGCTATCCTTGGGGCAAAGTCCTTGCACGAAACACATTCATGGCTCTTCCCGGTGCCACTATCGCTATCAACCATCGCGAGGATTACGAAGCCATTATGGAATCCGGCAAAAAAGCGCTCCTGCACTTCATGGAAACAGGAGAACTTTCACCCCGTATCCAGGGCATAGACCTCCCCGACATTCCGCTATGGTGCCTTTGGGCTCTCCAGCAGTACGCGAAAGCATACGGCTACGATGCTACCAAAGAAAGATATCTGCCGTTCATCCGCGAGATACTCTCATACATCCTTGACAACCGTCATCCAAACCTCAGGGTTGAGGACAACGGCATGGTATTCACTATGGGAGCCACCTCACCGGTTTCATGGATGAACGCTGCAATGTACGGTCGTCCAGTTGTGCCCCGCACCGGCTACCTCGTTGAATTCAACGCCCTTTGGTACAACGCCCTCATGTTTGCCGCTCACCTCACTGAAGGAATGGCAGACGTTGAAGAGGAAAGAGCTAAATGGCTTGAGACCGCAGACAAGATGAAACCCGCGTTCATCGACGCATTCCTCAACGACTACGGCTATCTCTACGACTATGTGAACGGCACATACGCAGATCCCTCTGTTCGACCCAACATGGCTGTCGCTATCGGGCTTGACTACTCGCCCCTTGACCGCCGCCAGCGCAAAGGCGTTCTTGATGTTGTCACAAGGGAACTCCTCACACCTAAGGGTCTCAGAACACTTTCCCCGAAGAGCTACGGCTATCGCCCACACTACCTCGGCTCCCCCGAAGAACGCGAGATGGCGCTCCACAACGGACCCGCACGCCCCTGGCTGTTTGGCTTCTACGCTGATGCGTACCTCCGCGTGTTCGGCATGAGCGGTGTCAGCTACATCGACCGCATGCTCATCGGCTATGAAGATGAAATGACAAACGGATGTATCGGTTCACTCTCACAGCTCTATGACGGCAACCCGCCGTTCAGCGGACGAGGAGCCATCAGCCACATCACAAACGTTGCTGAAATCCTGCGCACGCTTACTACACTCAAAAAATTCAACATGTAATCTCCACACTCCATGAAAGCTCTAATGTTCGGGTGGGAGTTCCCACCTCATATCCTCGGCGGACTCGGTACCGCCAGCTACGGACTCACTAAAGGTATGTGGGAGTGTGGCGATATGGACATCACATTCGTCATCCCCAAACCCTTTGGAGACGAGGACAAAAGTTTTGCCCACATAATCGGCACCTCACAGACACCTATCGCATGGCGCGACGTCAGCCGCGAATATGTTGAGCAGAGAATCGGCAACGTAATGAGCCCCGACCTCTACTTCAGGCTGCGCGACCATATCTATGCCGATTTCAACTACATGCACACCAATGACCTCGGGTGCCTTGAATTTTCAGGCAAGTATCCCGACAACCTGCTTGAGGAAATCAACAACTACTCCATTTGCGCAGGCGTCATTGCACGCACTATCGACTTCGATGTGATTCACTCGCATGACTGGCTCACATATCCCGCCGGCATACACGCCAAGCAGGTTACTGGCAAGCCATTTGTCATCCATGTGCACGCAACTGACTTTGACCGTTCAAGAGGCAATGTCAATCCCACCGTGTTTGGAATCGAAAAGGACGGCATGACCCATGCCGACCACATCATCACAGTTAGTAACCTTACACGCCAGACAGTTATCGAGAAGTATGGCATTGACCCCGCTAAAGTGACTACAGTACACAATGCTGTTACACCGCTAAGCGAAGAGATGCTCAACCTCGAAGTGTCTAAGCCCAAAGAAAAGATCGTCACCTTCCTTGGTCGTATAACCATGCAGAAAGGTCCTGAATACTTCGTTGAGGCTGCTGCTAAGGTGCTTAAAAACAACCACAATGTCCGCTTCGTTATGGCTGGAAGCGGTGACATGATGGACAAGATGATTATGCTTGCCGCTGAAAGAGGAATTGCTGACCGCTTCCACTTCCCCGGCTTCCAGAAAGGAAAACAGGTTTACGAAATGCTCAAGGCAAGCGACGTTTATGTAATGCCGTCTGTGTCAGAGCCCTTCGGTATCTCACCGCTTGAAGCTATGCAGATTGGCGTTCCCTCAATCATCTCCAAGCAGAGCGGTTGCGCTGAAATCCTTGACAACGTTATCAAGACAGACTACTGGGACATCGATGCCATGGCAGACGCCATCAACTCGATTATCACCTACCCCGCTATGTACAAACAGCTCAGGGAAGACGGTCTCGATGAAGTGAACCGTATCACATGGGACAAAGCGGGCGCTAAAGTCATTGACATATATAATAAGGTGCTCGGCAAATAATCATTAACCTTAAACTAACAAAAACGAAGTCAAACATTCAAATCACATACGATTGACATCATGAAAGCTATTTGTTTTTATTTCCAGATTCATCAGCCGTTCAGGCTCAAAAGATACCGTTTCTTCGACATTGGCAACGACCACTACTACTACGACGATTTTGCCAATGACGATATCCTCACCCGCATAGCTCACCACAGCTACATTCCCGCTGCTGAGAGCCTCCTCAAAATGATTGAGGAGAGCCACGGTGCATTCCGTTGCGCGCTCTCTATCACAGGCATCGCCCTTGAGCAGTGCGAGCAGTATGTGCCCGAATTTATCGACCTCCTCAAGAAACTTGCTGACACCGGCAAAGTGGAGTTCCTCGCTGAAACATATGCTCACTCACTTGCTTCACTCGCTGACCCCGAAGAATTTGCAGCACAGGTAAAAGCTCACGATGACAAGATTTTCGAGCTCTTCGGAGTACGCCCGAAAGTGTTCCGCAACACCGAGCTTATCTATTGCGATGAACTTGCTCCCCAGATTCTTGAAATGGGCTACAAGGGTGTTATCACAGAAGGAGCGAAGCACATCCTCGGTTGGAAATCTCCCAACTACGTTTACTCCGCGGCAAGCGCACCCAAGCTGAAACTCCTCCTCAAGAATTCAAAGCTCAGCGACGATATCTCTTTCCGTTTCAGCAACCCCGAATGGGACGCATATCCCCTCACTGCCGACAAGTACATCGACTGGATTGCAAACACTCCTGCCGACGAGCAGATTGTAAACCTCTTCATGAACCTTGAGACATTCGGTGAAATGCAGAGCCGTGACACCGGCATATTCCAGTTCCTCGAAGCACTCCCAAGATTCGCTAAAGAGCGCGGCATCGACTTCTGGACACCCAGCGAAGCTGTCAGCAAGCTCAAACCCGTTGGAGAACTCTCGATCCTTCACCCGATTTCTTGGGCTGATGAAGCAAGAGACACATCTGCATGGCTCGGAAACAAGCTCCAGAACGAAGCATTCAACAAGCTCTACTCTGTGGCAGAGCGCGTGCGCCTTTGCGATGACCGCCGCCTGAAACAGGACTGGGACTACCTCCAGGCATCTGACCACTTCTACTACATGTCTACCAAGCACATGGCAGACGGAGCGGTTCACTCACACTTCAGCCCCTACGAAACTCCTTTCCAGGCATTCACAAACTACATGAACGTCCTCGCCGACTTCATTGTACGCGTTGAAGAGCAGTACCCGCTTTCTATCGAAAACGAAGAGCTCAACTCCCTGCTCACCACTATCCGCAACCAGGCAAGCGAAATCGAAACACTCAACAAAGAGGTTTCATCTATGCGCAAGAACCTTGAGCACTACAACGAAGAGCACGCTCTCCGCGAAAAAGTAGCTGCTCCCGAAGCAACCGAAAAGAAAGCTCCGGCTAAAAAGGCTACCGCAAAAAAAACCGCTGCCAAGAAAGCCGCTAAATAATCAACTGACACATAGCATGAAAAGTGCGAGGCTGGTTTGCCTCGCACTTTTTTCCTATAACCCAGAACATGACACGCTTCAACACCTTCATGCACCACTTGGAGCTTGCCTCGCTCCACACCTGTTGCACTAAGTTCGGGCATCTTATAACCTATCCGAAAGGCACTGTTCTGGTGGCAGAAGGAGATATATGTCGACACATCGGCATAATCCAATAGGGATAGAAAGCCTATGAGCTTGACAACAAGCTCGTTGAAGAATACGGCTGTGAATTTTCCCTCTACTCCAAAAACTAACTTACTTTCATGCATAAGTTGGAACCTTATAGCAATACTTTTAGAACCGGTGGCACATTTGTTCCATCGGTTCTAAATTTTATTATCACGGCATGGATGCCAATAATCGGCGCGGCGTGCTCTCTTCCTATCATGCCGGATTAGCCGAAAGGAACATTTAGAGTTATCTACCTCGTAGGAGTCATATATAATGTCTGAATAGCCGAAGTCTGTCAGAATCCCGATTTTATTT
>DAAJ01000122.1:30544-85140 GCA_001701115.1 Bacteroidales bacterium GP2 | reverse complement strand
CTATCGCGAACTTTTATCGGACAGCAATAGTTCATTTACGCGAATACCAATAAAAAAAGCCTGGACTGATCCAGGCTTTACTTTTTTAGGATACGATACGTATCAGATAATCTGATGTGCTTTAAATACTTTCTGAATTTTTTCAAGTGCAGTTGTCACCTGATCTTTAGTATGGGTTGCCATAAGGCTGAAGCGAATCAATGTGTCTTGAGGAGCAACAGCAGGTGATACAACCGGGTTCACGAAAATACCCTCTTCGAGCAAATCACGTGTAACAGCAAATGTCTTGAAGTTATCACGTATGAATAGAGGAATAATCGGAGTAGAGGTGTTACCAATCTCACATCCCATGTTTCTAAAACCGTCAAGGGCATAATGGGTGAGTTCCCACAAACGTTCCTGTCTTTCCGGTTCAGCCTGCATGATTTCCATTGCTTTTAAAGCTGCTGCTGTTGATGCAGGAGTAATTGATGCAGTGAAGATGTATGAACGAGAGTGATGACGAAGGAAATTGGTTATCTCTTTATCAGTTGCGATAAATCCACCGAGTGAGGCAAAGGATTTTGAGAATGTACCCATAATAAGGTCTACATCATCAGCAACACCATAGTGGTGACAAACGCCACGACCACCAGGACCAAATACTCCGATGCCATGTGCTTCATCCACCATGATGGTAGCATCGTATTTTTTTGCAAGTTTCACTATCTCCTTGACATTTGCAACGTCCCCTTCCATAGAGAACACACCGTCTGTCACTATTAGTTTCACCTTGTCAGGGTCACATTTCTGAAGCTGCTTTTCAAGCGACTCCATATCATTGTGCTTATATTTCAACGACTGGCTGAATGACAGGCGTCGACCTTCAATGATAGAGGCATGGTCCTGTTCATCCCATAAGATGTAATCTTCACGTCCGGTAAGTGCTGAAACGACTCCAAGGTTTACTTCAAATCCACTGGAATAAATCATCACATCTTCTTTGCCAATATACTCAGCAATAGCCGCTTCAAGTTTCTTATGAAGGTCGAGAGTACCGTTAAGGAAAGGAGAACCGGCGCATCCGGTGCCATATTTACGGGTAGCTTTAATTGCGGCTTCTTTGATGCGAGGGTCATTGACAAGACCTGAATAACAGTTTGAACCGAACATTAGCACCTTCTTGCCGTTGATAACAACCTCCGGATCCTGCTCGCTTGAGATTGCCCTGAAATATGGGTAAATTCCGGCGGCTTTGGCTTCCTGAGGCGCAGTGTACTTTGAAAGTTTCGCCTGTAGTAGCTTCATATAGTTGGTTTAATTAAAATACTATGCTGTCGTAACGCTTTTTGCGCTTTAAATCAAGGTGCAAATTTACAAAAAATGACAAAAACTATTGCATTAGATTGCACATTTTTATAAATCTGTGCATAAAATCCACAAAATAACAGTAAGAATTTATTAATCTCTTACTTTATATTATTATTTGGTGGTTGCAGGCTGTATGGTTTTGCGCTCCTGTGACTCCACAAGGTACATGGATACGATTATGAGCACAATCGATAGAATCTGCCACCAAGAGAAATGATCCTGACCGAATATATAACTTGCAATCGTTGCTACGACAAGAATAACAGAACCATAGAGAGCAACTACAGTTGCTGTCAGGTTTTTCAGTCCAACATCTATCAGCAGATAGCTTACAGATGACGGGAATATCTGCACGAATAGAAGCACAAGCATCGGTATGGAAAGAATGCCAAGTTTAAGCACAGGTGCATCCCATCCAGTAAACAAAGCTACCGGTAGAGCGGCGCAGGCTGCTCCAAGGAAAGTCCATTTAGAAACTGTGATGCTGTCAATATTTTTAAGTAGTTTCTTCGAGAATATCAGGTAGAGTGAATATACTATGGTTGAGCCGAAGCAAAATATGTTTCCAAGCATAGGATTGCTTGCAACATCACTCGTTTTTTGCGTAAGAACGCACACACCCGCACCGGCAACACCTAATATAATTCCAAGGACTTTTAGCGGCGTGGCTTTCTCTGTTTTAATAAGCAGGCAAATTATGAAAACGCATACCGGCTGTAAACTTATGAAGATGGATGAAGATATAGGAGTGGTGTAGGTGAGTCCTTTCAGTAGGAAGAACATATATCCGTACACGCATATAAGTCCCAACAGGAATAAATACAAACGCTGACGACCAGTTGTTTTAGTCGCCTCTTTTTTCCTGAAAATCCCTAATACCCAAAAAAATGCCGCTGCAAATCCAACCCGGAGGAATACACCGGTGCATGCATTCATATACTTAGGTAGCAGGAAGCGGAGGGCATTTTCATTGAAACCCGAAAAAATTTTGGAAACGAGCATAGCAACGTTTCCCTTAACTTTACCGTTCATAAATAAATAGTCTTGATTATATTATAATAATGCCGACAAGACTCGAAATGTTTAAAAAAGATAACCCGCCAAGAAATTTTTTCTTAGCGGGTTACATTGCAGACATAGTAGCGTTTACTTCGCTGGTGTTTCTGTTACTCCTGCAAGTTCCGGGTCAATCATGATACGACCGCAATACTCGCAGACGATAATTTTTTTATGCATCTTGATTTCAGCCTGTTTCTGCGGCGGGATACGGTTGAAGCAGCCTCCGCATGCATTGCGTTGGATATAAACGATGCCCAGTCCGTTTCTTGCATTTTTGCGTATACGCTTGAACGCTGCAAGGGTTCTTGCGTCAATTTTGGGCTCAAGAGCCTTAGCCTGTTCGCGAAGACGCTCTTCATCCTGCTTTGTTTCAGAAACGATTTCTTCAAGTTCGGCTTTCTTCTCGGTGAGAATGTGATTCTGGTCAGAAAGCTGTTCCTCTGTTGCAGCAATTTCATTGGTTTTGCTGTCAATCACTCGTGCATACTCATTTATATGCTTTTCACAGAGCTGTATTTCAAGGGTCTGGAATTCAATTTCCTTTGTAAGAAGGTCAAATTCACGGTTGTTTCTCACATTGTCGAGCTGGACTTTGTATTTCTCGATTTTAGCCTGGGCTTCATTGATTTTTTCCTTCTCGGCAACGCTTTTCTTGCGAAGCTCCTCTATTTCCTTGCGGTAATTATCTACGCGAGTGGTGAGACCGATGATATTATCCTCGAGGTCAGCAACTTCCAATGGAAGTTCGCCACGCACGGTGCGGATACGGTCAATTTGTGAGAGAAGGCTCTGGAGTTCGTATAACGACTTCAGGCGTGATTCAACCGAAAGATTCTGTTCGTTTTTGTTATTATCTGCTGTAGCCATATCGCTTACATATAGTTTATCGGGTTGTTTTCCGTAGCTATGTACAGGTGTGCAAAGTTAGGAAATTTTTCTTTAATGACCTTGTGAAAAATGCTTTTAGTGCATTTCTCGCTCTCAAAGTGACCGATATCTGCAATCAGTATTCTTTCAGCATAGTCCACAAAGTCGTGATATTTTGTGTCAGAAGTCAGCATTGCATCAGCGCCTGCCGCAATTGCCTCAGGAATCATCGAGGCACCGCTCCCTCCGCATAGGGCAACCGTTTTTATCTCTGTGCTTGGTGCAAAAGATGTGTGGCGCACCACCGGGGAATCAAAAACCTTTTTGACAAGCCCAATAAATTCCACTGGGCTTAGTGATTTTTCCAACTTGCCTATTGCTCCCAGACCAAAGGTGCCGTCAGTTTTTTCGAGCGGTCGCACCTCCGTCAGTCCAAGCATCTCAGCCATTTCAGCAGATACCCCATTTTCGCATCTGTCAAGGGAGGTGTGGGAGGAGTATAGCGTTATTCCAGCCCGTATTGCCTCAATTGTTGCCATCTCAACGGGATTTGCTCCGGTAATACTCTTCAGCCCCTTGAAAAGCAGGGGATGATGAGTTATTACCAGATTACATCCAAGTTCTATGGCTTCCTTTACAACAGCTGGTGTAGGATCGACGGCAAGAAGCACTCCGGTGCATTCGCAATTGGCAGTGCAACCTATTTGGACTCCTGAATTATCATACGACTCCTGCAGGTGTCGGGGAGCAAATTGCTCAATGGTGCCTATTACTTCTGAAATTCGCACAAGCAGCCGCTTAATCTTCTTTTACAATATCAATCTTCAGTTCATCAAGCTGGCTCTGGTCGATTGCTGACGGTGCATCAATCATCATGTCACGCCCGGAATTATTTTTCGGGAAAGCAATGACATCACGGATAGAGTCAAGTCCTGCAAGAATAGACACAAACCTGTCGAAACCGAAAGCAAGACCACCGTGAGGTGGCGCACCATACTTGAATGCATCCATCAGGAAGCCGAATTTATAGCGTGCCTCATCTTCTGACAATCCGAGCAGGCGGAACATCTTGTCCTGAAGTTCAGAGTCATGAATCCTTATGCTGCCGCCTCCAAGTTCGTTGCCGTTGACAACCATGTCGTATGCCGTTGCACGCACAGCGCCTGTATTGCTTTCGAGCATATCAATGTCATCCGGATTCGGAGAGGTGAAGGGGTGGTGCATGGCATAATAACGCTGGGTTTCGTCATCCCATTCAAACAGCGGGAAATCAATGACCCACAAGCATGAGAATTTCTGCGGATCGCGAAAACCGAGTTCTGAGCCAACATGGAGGCGGAGCTCACAAAGCTGTTTGCGTGTCTTCATTGTCGGACCAGCGAGTATCAGCATTAGGTCGCCGGGATTGGCTTTTGCCCTTTCAAGCCATGTGCGTAGAATCTCATCGGTGTAGAATTTGCCTACACTGCTCTTTATAGAGCCGTCAGCCTCGTATTTTACCCACATCATGCCTTTTGCGCCAATCTGAGGACGTTTTACATAGTCGGTGAGCGCGTCAAGCTGTTTTCTGGTGTAACCTGCACATCCGGGGGCAACAATAGCGCCCACATACTCTGCATCGTCAAGGACAGCAAACCCACGTCCTTCTGTAAGGTCTTTTATTTCAACAAACTCCATTCCGAAACGAGTGTCCGGTTTGTCGCTGCCGTATAGCTTCATTGCATCTGCCCATGTCATTCTGGGGAACGGTTCAGTAAAGTCAATATCCTTTACATATTTGAATATGTGCTTAACGAGCCCTTCAAACATGTCAAGGACATCCTCCTGGTCAACAAAACTCATCTCGCAGTCAATCTGAGTAAACTCAGGCTGGCGGTCTGCGCGCAGGTCCTCATCCCTGAAGCATTTCACAATCTGGAAATAGCGGTCAAATCCGCTGACCATGAGAAGCTGCTTGAATGTCTGCGGGCTTTGAGGCAGGGCATAAAATTCTCCCGGATTCATTCGTGAGGGCACAACGAAATCGCGTGCGCCTTCGGGAGTTGATTTGATTAGAACCGGGGTTTCCACTTCAATGAAACCGTGTTGGTCAAGGTAGCGGCGGATTTCAAATGCCATTTTATGGCGAAGTTCAAGGTTTTTGCGCACGCATGAACGGCGGAGATCCAGGTAACGGTATTTCATTCTCAGGTCATCGCCTCCGTCAGTATTGTCCTCAATGGTAAACGGTGGGACGTCACTACGGTTGAGCACCTTGATGTTTTCGGCAAGGATTTCGATGTCACCGGTAGGAATATTAGGATTTTTATTTGTTCGCTCAGCCACTTTGCCTGTTATCTGCACAACAAATTCCCTTCCGAGTTTATTTGCAGCTTCGCAAAGCTCAGCATTTGTGTCATTGTCAAAAACAATCTGGGTTATGCCGTAACGGTCGCGCAGGTCAATAAATGTCATGCCTCCCATCTTTCGGCTTTTTTGTACCCAGCCGGCAAGTGTTACCTCTGATCCGGCATCAGATAAGCGGAGCTCTCCGCAAGTTTTGGTTCTGTACATATCTTGTATTGGTTATTATTTTCCGACCCCAAAATTACAAAAAAATCCGGAACATAGCGCGTATTATATAATTAAGGAGTATTTAGCGTGGCATATATGTACATTCGCAGGGAGTACTGAATAAAAAAGAGAGTGAACCTCACGGTCAACTCTCTTTCATCAATACAGGAATTGATTAAATTACGTATTATATTGTTTGGCAATTAATATCGTACAAAAGTATAAATAACTTTTGTGGAAAAGATAATAACCTCACCACTAATAGACGTATGGGGATATATAACGTACGTTAACATAATGCCTGGCGGTTTGCCCTCCCTTTCCATGGCTGCATCAATATCCGCTTGCTGACTGCTTGATGATTATTAGGGGACTAAATAATGCTTATGCGGTTGTCGTGTGATGAAAAAATAGTAAATTTGTAATCGCGTTTGACTGTGTCAGACAATTAACCTGTGAAACAAATACCTAAGTAATGAAGAAAATATATAGCATTTTGTTAGCATCAGCACTCGGATGTGGTGCTGTTGGTGCAGTCACTCCCATGTGGTTGCGTGATGTAAAGATTTCGCCGGATGGCAAGGAAATCGCTTTTACCTACAAGGGTGATATCTGGAAAGTGCCTGTTGCTGGTGGTACAGCTGTGCGCCTGACTTCTCAGCCGAGCTACGAAAGCGAGCCGGTTTGGAGTCCTGACGGAAAAAGTATAGCATTTGCCAGTGACCGCACAGGAGGTACTGACATATATATAATGAGTAGCAATGGTGGCTCTGCGACACGCCTTACTACCAACTCGGCAGCTGAGACCCCGGAAGCGTTCACTCCGGACGGAAAATATGTGCTGTTCAGTGCAAGTATCCAGGACCCGGCTGAAAGTGCCTTGTTCCCTTACCGTGCAATGACAGAACTTTACCGTGTTCCCGTTGCCGGTGGACGTGTGACCCAGGTATTAGGTACTCCTGCTGTGCAGATGACTTTCTTGCCTGACGGTTCTTCTTTCATTTATGAAGATGTTAAAGGTGGAGAGGACAAGTGGCGTAAGCATCACACCTCCTCAGTGACCCGTGACATTTGGAAATATGATGCAAAGACCGGCAAGCATACCAACCTGACAAAAAGAGGAGGGGAGGACAGGAATCCTGTTGTGAGCAAGGACGGCTCAACTGTTTATTTCCTCAGCGAGCGCAATGGCGGTTCATTCAATGTTTATTCCATGCCGCTTGCCGATCCCTCTAAGATTACAAAAGTAACCGATTTCAAGACTCATCCCGTGCGTTTCCTCTCTCAGGGAAATGACGGAACTTTCGCTTTTACCTATAATGGTGAAATTTATACAAAGAAAGGGGATGCTGCGCCTGCAAAGGTGAAGATTGACCTCAATATGGATGAAGAGGAACTTCCTGTAAACCTCTCTGTGCGTTCAATGCCCGGAGCAACCGTAAGCCCCGATGGAAACCAGATTGCTTTTGTGAACCGTGGTGAAATCTTCGTGACATCGACAAAGCACCCTTCAACAAAACAGATAACCAATACTCCTGCCGGTGAAAGCAATATAGCATGGGCACCGGATAACCGCACATTATATTATACTTCGGAGCGCGACGGTCACTATAACATTTATAAGGCGACAATCAGCCGTAAGGATGACCCGAATTTCTCTAACGCAACTGTTATTGAAGAAACTCCCATGTTCAATACCAAGGAGGCTGTTGACCGCACATATCCATCAATTTCACCGGACGGCAAGAAAATGACTTTTGTTCAGGACCGTACTAAGCTTATGGTCATGGATTTGGATACCAAGAAAGTACGCCAGCTCACAGATGGTTCTACAATTGCTTCGAGAACAAAAGGTTTCCCGTCGCAATGGAGTCCGGACAGCAAGTGGATTCTGATTGAGGCAATGGATTTGCGTCACCAGCCGTATGGCGACATTGCTATAATCAATGCAGAAACAGGCAAAATGACTTATGTCACCAAAACCGGGTATTTTGACGAAAATCCACGTTGGGCTATGGATGGCAATGCTATCATATTCGCGAGTGAAAGATATGGTATGCGCAACCACGCATCATGGGGCTCAATGAGCGATGTTATGATCACTTTCCTGAACCAGGACGCATACGACCGTTTCCGTCTTAACGAAGAGGATTATGCTCTGCTTAAGGAGGTAGAGAAGGCTCAGAAGAAAGATAAAGGCAACGATAAAAAGGATGCTGACAAGAAGGGCAAGGATTCTAAGGCAACTGATGACAATAAGGATTCAAAGGATATCAAGGTTGAGCTTGAGGGACTTGCAGACCGTACCATCCGCCTTACTCCCAACTCTTCAAATCTTGGCGATGCATACCTGACTCCCGATGGTGAAACACTTTACTATCTCAGCGCATTTGAGAAAGGATATGACCTTTGGAAAGTGAAACCCCGCACCGGAGATGTTAAACTTGTAAGCAAGCTTTCTGGTGTCCGTGGAATAGATGTCGACAAGGACGGCAATCTTTACCTTGTTGGAAGTTCGGTGCGCAAATTTGACCCCAAAACAGAAAAAACGACCAATGTAAGCGCATCAGCAAGCATGAAAGTTGACGGAGCTGCTGAGCGTGAGTATATGCTCAAGCATGTGTTTAATGAAGAGAGGGAGCGTTTCTTCCGCACGGATATGAATGGAGCTAACTGGCCAGCGCTTTATGAAAATTACAAGAAGTTCCTTCCCCACATCAATAATAATTATGATTTTGCGGAACTTCTGAGCGAGCTTCTTGGTGAACTGAATGTGAGCCACACAGGCGGAAGGTATTATGCGCCCGGCACCTCTGATGCAACAGCTTCTCTCGGTCTTCTCTATGACTGGAACTATGACGGTGATGGTCTCAAAGTTGCTGAAGTGCTTGCCGGCGGACCTTTTGACCGTGCATCTTCAAAGGTTAAAGCAGGAGCTGTAGTCAAGGCAATCAATGGTGTAAATATCGATAAGAATTCCGACTACACTGAAATGTTCAATAGGCTTGCAGGCAAAAAGACCCTTGTAACATTTACCGCTCCCGGTCAGGACAGTTGGGAAGAGGTGATTCTGCCAATTTCTACCGGAGCAATGAATGAGTTGCTTTATAACCGTTGGGTGAAATCTCGTGAGGCTGAAGTTGACAAGCTGTCAGGCGGTCGCCTCGGATATGTGCATATCCGTTCAATGGATGACGGAAGCTTCAGAAAGCTTTATGCAAAAGCTCTTGGAGAATATATCGACCGTGACGGTATAATAATTGATACCCGTTGGAACGGAGGTGGTCGTCTCCATGAGGATATTGAAGTGATGTTCAGTGGTAAAAAATACCTTACTCAGGATGTGCATGGTGTTCCAACATCCGATATGCCTTCACGCAGGTGGAACAAGCCAAGCATCATGATTACCGGCGAGGCAAACTACAGCAATGCGCATGGCACCCCCTGGGTTTACCGTCACCTCGGTCTTGGAAAACTTGTCGGCATGCCGGTTCCCGGAACAATGAGCAGCGTGAACTGGGAAACACTTCAGGATCCCTCTCTTGTTTACGGTATCCCCGTGATAGGATTCCGCACTGAAGAAGGGAATTACCTTGAAAACACCCAGCTTGAACCTGACATCAAGGTTGCAAATGACCCCGCTGAGGTTGTCAAAGGAGTTGACGCGCAGCTTAAGGCAGCGGTTGACGAACTGATGAAAGAAATCAAGAACAATAAGTAACAGCCATGGCTTCATCACTTAAAGTAGGAGATATTGTGCGGTTCCTTAACACCACCGGCGGTGGGGAGGTAACGCGCATAGAAGGAAATATGGCTTATGTCACAGACGAGGACGGGTTTGATACACCCGTTCTCGTGCGTGAATGCGTAGTGGTTGATAATTCAACGGCATGGGAACGCGCTAAAGCACGGGTTGAACAGCCCGCTGTAAGCAAACCCGCGCAGGCGGCGCAAGCGTCGGTTCCGAGCAAAGATGTTACTCCGGTAGAGCCGGAAATAGAGCCTGAGGAGGTTGAGGGCGGAGATATCATGAACCTTGTTCTCGGTTATGAGGCAGACAATCTGAAACAATTGTCTGATACCACATATTATGCTTATCTTGTAAATGATTCCAACTACTATCTTTACTTCACTTACATGAGTGCGCCTAAGGATGGTGAATGGGTGACAAGGTATGCCGGAATAGTGGAGCCGGGCATCCAGGTGCTTCTGGAGGAATTTGGAAAAAATGAAGTTGGAGCGCTTGAGCAGGTCGCTGTGCAGGCAATAGCATTTAAGAGAGGCAAGGAATTTGCGTTGCAGTCACCTGTAAGCCTTGTTTTGAAGCCAGATGTAACTAAATTCTTCAAGTTGCACTGCTTCAAGGATAATGTTTATTTTGATGTTCCTGTTATAGCGTTTGACATTGTTAAAAACGGAGTAGTTCAGGCAAAAGACACTCTTGATGTTGAAAAACTCATAGAAAGTGTTGAGAAACCCAAGCCAGTTGACAGAAAGAAAAAATGGAAACGCCCTGTTATCAAAAACACAGAGCATCTTCCCGGTGGAAACGGCATTATTGAAGTTGACCTCCACATAAATGAACTTGTTGACACCACTTCCGGGCTTTCAAATGCCGATATGCTCAACCTTCAGGTTGATGAATTCCGCAAGGTGATGGATACGAATCTCACTAACCACGGTCAGAAGATAGTATTCATCCATGGCAAAGGGGACGGCGTGCTCCGGCAGGCTCTTATGAAAGAGCTGAACCATCGATATAAAGGGAAAGTTGAAGTGCAGGATGCATCTTTCCGCGAGTATGGGTTTGGCGCCACTCAGGTCACCGTAAGATGATATATTGGCACTCCGGCACAGGAAACACGCGTTATGTGGCTGAGCGTCTTGCAGCATTGACCTCGCAGGAACTCAGCCACATAAGCAATGTGTCCTTCGCCCCGAAAGCAAAGGAGGGTGAAAAAATAATATGGGTGTTTCCAATATACTCATGGGGAATTCCTCCTGTGGTGAAAAAATTTATAAACAAGGCTCAATGCCTTGATGCAGCCGAGCATTTCATGGTGTGCACCTGTGGCGACGATGTCGGTCTTGCCCATGAAATGTGGCGGAAGCTGATGCGCCGCAAAGGGTGGCGCGCAAGAGGCGCGTGGTCGGTGCAGATGCCAAATAACTATGTGGTTCTTCCCGGCTTTGACGTTGATCCTCTGAGCGTTTCAGGTGAGAAGCTGCAAAAATGCGAGGCACGGATTGCTGAGGTTGCACGAGGAATCAGATGCGGTGCGAAAGTGGACAGTGTTGTCCGCGGCGCATTGCCGTGGATAAAGACAAAGATTCTATATCCGCTGTTCGTGAAATTCCTTATGTCACCAAAACCGTTTCACGCAACAGACGCATGTATCGGATGTGGGAAATGCTCCAGAGTTTGCCCGGCATCAAATATAGAAATGAAAGACAGGCGTCCCTGCTGGGGAAGAAACTGCACCATGTGCCTTGGTTGCTACCATGTATGTCCTGTCCATGCGGTTGCTTACGGCTCCCGCACTAAAAACAAAGGGCAATACTTCCTTGATGTAGAGGAGCAGGTCAGGCGTTGTAGAGATAACGCTTGATGGATCGTTTCGGAGTCTTTTCAAACTCGTTGGCTATAAGCTGTATCCTGTCTATTCGCTCGTATGGAGCAACAACCTTGTTTAGCTCCTCTACCACTTTCTCCATGATTTGAGGAAGCATTCCCGAGGTGACATGTTGCTTGTCCATAGCTTCATAATCTGGATAAACGAGTGCAATCAGCCGTTTGCCACGCTCAACAACCAGGCTTTCTGCAACAAAAGGCATATTGTTGAGTTTTGCCTCGATTTCTTCCGGATAGATGTTTTGACCGTTTGCTGATAAAATCATGGTCTTGTAGCGCCCTTTTATGAAAATGGTGCCATCATCGCTGATTGTACCCATGTCGCCAGTATGCAGCCATCCGTCTTTGTCCAGCACAGCTTCGGTTGCTTCCGGGTTCTTGTAGTAACCCTTCATCACATTCTCGCCGCGCACGCAAATCTCTCCCGGAATCTTTGCCTGGTCATCGCTAAGCACTTTTGAATGCATGATGCCCAGCAGTGTCCGTCCGGCAGACCCCGGTATGAATTTCTTCCAGGGAGTATAGCTGATAAGAGGACCGCATTCTGTCATGCCATATCCAACGGTGAACGGAAATTTGATTTTGTACAAGAATGCCTCAACCTCAGGATTGAGCGGCGCGCCTCCAACAATTACCTCTTCAAATTGTCCGCCAAAAGCGTCAATGAGTTTGTTTCTGATTTTCGAGAATACTGTTTTGTTCAGTATCGGAATTTTGATGAGCCGTTTTACCGATGGAGTTGAAATTGCCGGGAGAATCTGGTTACGGTATATTTTTTCAAGTATGAGCGGCACACACAGAATCAGGTTCGGGCGTACTTCAGACATAGCTTTCAGCAATGCCTTCGGTGACGGTAGTTTGCCGAACAGAGTCACATGGGTGCCGACGGCAAGCGGGACAAGCATATCAAAAGCGCATCCGTAGGCATGTGCAAGCGGGAGGAAAGATAGGCAACGTGAACCTTTGTAGTGTAACCGTGATTTCATGCCGAACACCACATTGCCGCAAAGGTTGTTCTGAGTCAGCATTACCCCTTTGGAAAATCCTGTTGTGCCTGAGGTATAATTGATTTCAGCAACAGAATCTTTAGGCATTTCGGGATATGATATGTCATCTTTGGTGTAGCCGCGAGGATAAAGCTTGTCAAATTTCCTTCTCAGCCCCCCGATAGCCTTATATGCCCTGCCGCTGTTGTCGGGATGCTCGGCAAGCACTCTTGCGTCGTCAAGCGACATCGCAATCTTTACTTTCGGCATCTTTTCAAATTCAAGGTTGTCCCAGATGCTGTCTGCAACGAAAAGAAGTACTGATTCGCTGTGGTTTACAATGTGCTGTGCATCCTGTGGGTTGAAATCCTGGAGTATAGGCACTATTGTTGCTCCGTAGGTCACAGTAGCCATGTAGGTCACAACCCAAGATATGGTGTTTTTGCCGAGTAACGCTATCTTGTCACCTTTCTTAACCCCACATTCTTTAAAGAATAGATGTGTCCGGGCGATCCTTGTCGCAAATTCTCCATAAGTATGGCTTTCACCGGTCACATAGTCAGTGACAGCCGGCAAATCCCAGTTATTTCGGAAGCTTTCCGCGTATATCTCTATTAGGTTTTCTGTAAGCATAATCAATTTCAATGTGTATTTATTCTATATTAACCCTTAAATGTCTAATAATGTTCTGACTTACGTTTATATTGTGCCGTTCAGATTTGCTGATTCAGATACAGGATGCTATTTTTGCAATTGATAAAATTACTTGCATTATGAGAAAGGCGGTTACAACCTTAATGTCTGCCATCCTGTTGCTTATGACAGGATGTTCAAATAACGGAGAGAAATCTGCTGCTGTTTCAGAAAACAATACACATGCAGCCTCAGTGAAAGAGTATGTTGATAACAATGCTTTTATAGATGTTGATGTAGAAGCACTGGTCAATATTGTGGGGAATCCGGATTTACGCTACTCAGTAAATAAAGATGATGTTGCAAAAATGAAGGCGGCGGTTTACAGGTTTTATAGCAACGTGAAAATTGAGGATGGTTACTACACTTGCAACATTCCAGACGGGGCTGCAATAAACATATCAGAAACCGTTTTCTCCGCGTTGAAAGAAAACCTTGATGAAATGAATAGTGCCATTAAGGTTGCAAGAGATGAAGGGCGGGAAGTGAAAATCTCCGAACCGGACAGTACCTATCTCAACTCTTTGCTGCAATAATCCTTCGTTCAGCATAGCACATTTCGTAGCGGGTGCGGATTTTTGACTAAATTTGCATCCGTTATGCAAAAAAGTTATTGCAATTCAAATCCAAAGCCATTGAAGGCTTTCTTCCATACTTTCGGCTGCAAGCTGAATTTTGCTGAGACTTCAACTGTTGCAGCTATGCTTGCCGAGAGAGGCATAGATCGTGCCAAGCCCGGTGAAATACCGGACATAGTGGTTGTCAATACTTGCTCCGTGACCGAGCTTGCCGACAAGAAATGCCGTCAGACCATCCGTGCATTTTCGCGGAAATGGCATGACGCCGCTATTGTTGTTACCGGATGCTATGCGCAACTCAAGCCAGGAGAAGTTGCCGCTTTGCCGGGGGTGGAGATAGTTGCCGGAATAGACCGGAAACTTAAACTCGTAGAGTATATCGACAAGTGGCTTATTGAAAAAGAGCCGATGATGATGATGACTCCGGCAAAAGATATTCGTGAATTTAATCCGTCATGTTCGCGTGGCGACCGCACGCGTTGGTTTCTCAAAGTACAGGACGGGTGCGATTATTTCTGCTCTTACTGCACCATCCCGATGGCGCGCGGGCGCAGCCGTTCAGGCTCAGTTGCAAGTGTTGTTGAAAAGGCGGTGGAAGTAGCTGATGCCGGAGCAAAAGAGATAGTCATTACAGGAGTGAATATAGGTGATTTCGGTAAAGGCACTGATAGCAACTTTTTTGACCTGATAAAGGAGTTGGACAAGGTAGAGGGCATAGAGCGTTACCGCATATCATCTATCGAGCCAAATCTCCTTACCGATGAAATAATTGAATGGGTGGCACAGTCACGTGCGTTTATGCCTCATTTCCATATACCGTTGCAGTGTGGTGACGATGAGGTGCTGAAACTTATGCGCCGGCACTATGATACCTCCCTGTTCCGTCACCGCATCGAAAAAATAAGGGAGGTGCTTCCGGATGCTTTTATAGGTGTTGATTTGATTGTCGGTGCAAGAGGTGAAACCAGGGAGCGTTTTGAAAATTCCCTGGCTTTTGTGAGCAGTTTGCCTATTACCCGCCTCCATGTTTTCCCATATTCAGAGCGACCCGGCACAAAAGCATTGGAGATAACTCCGATTGTGAGCCAGGCGGATAAACATGAACGGGTAAAGGAGATGATTGCGGTATCTGACGGTAAACTTGCTGAATTTGCCGCAGCATATAAAGGCACTGTCCGTCCGGTACTCGTAGAGCACTCAAGCAAAGGTGGCTTCATGTGGGGTTTTACCGATAATTATTTGAAAGTTAAATTGCCTGCGAATCCTGCTCTGGCAAACAAGGTTGTGAATGTGCGCCTTGGAGATTTCAATGGCGAGGAAATTGAAGGAGAAGTTTTGGAATGAGAAATAGCAGCACTCCGCTCGTATCGGTTATAATATTGAATTGGAATGGTGAGAAATTGCTAAAACGCTTCCTCCCGTCCATTGTACGCTTCATGCCGGAGTCAGCTCAGCTTATTGTTGCAGACAACGGCAGCTCTGATAATTCGTTGCAATACATTAAGGAGGCATATCCGGATGTGCGTATCATAAGTTTCAGCAAGAATTATGGTTTTGCGGAAGGTTATAACCGGGCGATTAACGAGATAGATACTCAGTACTGTGTTCTCTTGAACAGTGATGTGGAAGCAAAAAGCGATTGGGTCACGCCGATGCTTGAATATATGGAAAGCAATCCGGATTGCGGGGCGGCACAGCCAAAAATCCTTTCGGCAAACCATCCGGAGCAGTTTGAATATGCCGGCGCGTGTGGCGGTTACCTTGACAAACATGGTTATCCATACTGCCGCGGAAGAATTTTTGACTCGATAGAAAATGATAACGGGCAGTATGACACTCCGGCAAGCATTTTCTGGGCGAGCGGCGCGGCTCTCATGGTGCGCACTGAAGTTTATAAGGAAGCCGGTGGGCTTGACAAGGAGTTCTTTGCCCACATGGAGGAGATTGATTTGTGCTGGCGGATAAAGTTGCTCGGTTATGACATAGCTGTTGTGCCAGATGCAGCAGTATATCATCTCGGCGGAGGAAGCTTGCCGGCGCAGAATCCTAAGAAAACGTACCTTAATTTCAGGAACAACCTGCTGATGCTCCATAAGAACTCGCCGGATAGCGTGCGGAAAAAGCGGTTGTTTGTGCGTCGGCTTCTCGATACTATAGCATGGGCTAAATTTATGGTGACACTGGATATAAAGAATGCATCCGCTATAGTGGGAGCGCATCGTGATTTTGCCACCATGCGCAAATTTTACACATCCCATCCTGGCAAGGACTTGCTTAATGAACAACCTAATTCAGGCAAAAGCATCCTCTGGCAATATTTTATAAAGCGCCGTAAGAACTTTAGCGAGCTTTGACGCTTATATATTATATGAAAGAACAAGATATACTCGCAAACATTTCGGCTAAGCTGGGCATCTCAGCCCTTAAGCCGATGCAGCTTGAAATAGCTGCTTCACCTTCGCGCCGTATCAGGCTTGCTGCTCCTACCGGCTCCGGCAAGACTATAGCGTTTGTAATAAACCTGCTCAAGAATATTTCAGAACCAGGCAGGGGAGTGCAGGGTGTCATTATTGCACCGTCAAGGGAGCTGGTGCTTCAGATTGCTTCGGTAGTGAAAGGTGCGGCATCGGGCTATAAAATCGTTTCACTTTACGGGGGTCACAAGATGGAGGATGAGAAAAACTCCCTTGTGCCTGCTCCGGACATTGTTGTTGCAACTCCGGGCAGATTGCTGGATCATCTTAACCGAGGTTCGCTTGATTTGTCCGGCGCTACGGCACTTGTGCTCGATGAATACGACAAATGCGTGGAACTTGGATTTGAGGCGGACATGAAGCGGATTGTCCGCCGTATGAAATCTGTGAAACTTTTCATACTCACTTCTGCGACAATAGCCTCGGGTTTGCCGGACTACCTCCCCCAGGATGGATGGCAGGAACTTGATTACAGCACCGGAGGAGCGGCTAATCTACAGAAAGTGCATATAGAGAGTCCCGCGGCGGATAAGGCACAGACACTTGTTGATTTGCTGTGCGCTATTCCTAAGCAGAAAACAATGGTATTTGTCAATCATCGCGAAAGCGCGGAACGACTACACTCGTTCCTTAAAAAAGCACGCATTCCGGCGGCATTGTATCATGGCGGTCTTGACCAGCATGACAGGCAGATGGCTGTGGAGCTTTTTGAAAACGGCACGATAAATACCCTTGTTGCGACAGATCTTGCAGCAAGAGGGTTGGATATTGACGGAGTGGATGCGGTGATACATTACCACATGCCTCCTACTGCTGAAAACTGGGTGCACCGCAACGGTAGGACAGCGCGCAATGGCGCGTCCGGCACAACCTATGTCATTACTTCCGAGGCGGATTCTGTGCCTGATTATGTTGAGTGGGACAGGGATTACTATCCTCCCGAAGCCGGGGATGCTGACCTCCGCTCAGGCATATCCACGCTCCATTTCAATGCAGGGCGCAAGGAAAAAATATCAAAAGGTGATATTGTCGGTTTCCTTATAGCAAACGGCGGTGTGCAGTCAGGGGAAATCGGCAAAATAAGTGTGCATGACCATGAGGCGCTTGTTGCTGTCCCTTCTGCTAAAGCCTCATCAATAATCAAGGCTGTAGAACCTCATAGGCTTAAAAATAAGAAAGTTAGGGTTACATTAGTCCGTCCCTGAGCGTATATGCCGGGGCTATGGCACATTTTACCATTTGTTGTGCCATAGGTTAAGTATGTGTTAAATAGTGATGGTCTGTAAAAAAAGATGTAATTTTGCATTACTGACACTACTAATATTAATAATATAATTAACGGTAAAACCCGATATGGCAAAAGCTAAAGGAGCTGTCGATATAAACTCGGAGCGTTGCAAGGGATGCGACCTTTGTGTGGTAGCGTGTCCTGTACAGGTTCTTGAACTGCAGCCCAAAGAGGTAAATAACCGTGGTTACCATTTTGCATTTGCTTCAAATCCTCAGGCTTGCATAGGTTGTGCGGCGTGTGCCACTGTCTGTCCCGACGGATGCATAACTGTCTACAGGCTCGTTCCCGCTAAATGAGGATGCAGACGCCTATGGCATTTTCCCCTAAAAGAAAAATGGAAGAAGTTAAATTGATGAAAGGTAATGAGGCAATCGCCCACGCAGCCGTAAGGTACGGAGTGGACGGTTACTTCGGTTATCCTATAACCCCGCAGAGCGAAGTCCTTGAAACTCTGGAGGCACTGATGCCGTGGGAAACCACAGGCATGGTGGTCCTGCAGGCTGAAAGCGAAGTTGCGGCAATAAATATGGTGTATGGAGGAGCGTCTACCGGCAAAGCAGTGATGACCTCATCATCAAGTCCCGGCATTAGCCTGATGCAGGAGGGGCTGTCCTATATTGCCGCAGGTGAACTTCCCGCTCTTGTTGTGAATGTGATGAGGGGAGGTCCCGGTCTCGGAACAATTCACCCATCCCAGGCAGATTATTTTCAGGCAACCAAAGGAGGTGGTCATGGCGACTACCATTTTATAGTTCTTGCTCCAGCTACTGTTCAGGAGATGGCAGATTTTGTTGGACTTGGATTTGACCTCGCTTTCAAATACCGCACCCCGGTCATGATGCTTGCCGACGGCATTGTCGGTCAGATGATGGAGAAAGTGGTGCTTCCTCCCGCCCGTCCGCGCAGGACAAGCGAGGAGATTGCCGAGCAG
Source organism: Bacteroidales bacterium GP2 (assembly GCA_001701115.1). Lineage (GTDB taxonomy): Bacteria > Bacteroidota > Bacteroidia > Bacteroidales > Muribaculaceae > Paramuribaculum. Next base: position 66,726 of record DAAJ01000122.1, on the reverse strand, counting down.
TGCCCCTGGGCTGTAACCGGGCGTCCGGAATGGCGTAAGCCCAACGTGCTCACCACTCTTGAACTTGACAGTTACAAGATGGAGGAGAACAACTACCGCTATCAGCAGACCTATGATATGATCAAGCGCAATGAGGTGCGCTATAAGGAATATTATACTGAAGATGCAGAATACCTGATGGTTGCTTTCGGTTCAATAGCCCGTATCTGCTTGAAGGCTATTGAAGACGCAAGGGAGCGCGGCTTGAAGATCGGGCTGATTCGTCCTGTCACTTTGTGGCCCTTCCCCGAAGAAATCATCTCGGAAATGAGCAAGAAAGTAAAAGGCATCCTTGTTGTGGAGCTTAATGCCGGACAGATGATTGAAGATGTGCGCATGGCGGCAAAAGACAGGATTCCTGTAAGGCATTTCGGACGTCTTGGAGGCATCGTGCCTAACCCGCAGGAGGTGATTGATGCTTTTGAGAACCATTTCCTCAAATCTAAATAAAAAAGATGGAGAGCAACGAAGATATTAAACGCCCGGAAAATCTGGTTTACAGAAAACCCCGGCTTCTCAACGACAAAAATATGCACTACTGCCCCGGGTGCAGCCATGGTGTTGTGCACAGGCTCGTGGCAGAGGTTATCGAAGAGATGGGCGTTGAGCATGAAACAATCGGCATTGCGCCGGTAGGTTGCGCTGTGTTTGCCTACAGTTACATCGACATAGACTGGGTTGAAGCCGCACATGGGCGTGCTCCTGCTGTGGCAACCGCTGTAAGGAGGCTTAATCCGGACCGTCTGGTATTTACATATCAGGGTGATGGTGATCTCGCGGCTATCGGCACGGCTGAAACGATTCATGCCGCAAACCGAGGCGAAAACATCACTATTATTTTCATAAACAACGGCATATACGGTATGACCGGCGGGCAGATGGCGCCAACCACTCTTGAGGGAATGACCACATCAACAACCCCTTATGGCAGAAGGGTTGATTTGAATGGCTATCCTCTTAAAATTACCGAACTCCTTGCACAGTTGCCGGGCACATGCTATGTTACAAGGCAGAGCGTCCATAATCCTGCAAGCGTGCGTAAGGCAAAGCAGGCTATACGCAAGGCATTTGAAAACAGCCTTGCCGGCAAGGGTACATCGGTTGTGGAAGTGGTGAGCACTTGCAACAGCGGCTGGAAAATGTCGCCAGCAAAGGCTAATGAATGGATGGTGGAAAATATGTTCCCCGCATATCCTCCCGGCGACCTTAAAAACATAGACAAATGAAAGAAGAGATAATCATAGCCGGATTTGGCGGTCAGGGTGTCCTGTCGATGGGTAAGATTCTTGCTTATTCTGCACTTACCGATAATCTCGAAGTCACATGGATGCCGTCTTATGGACCTGAGCAGAGGGGTGGCACTGCAAATGTAACCGTTATTCTTAGCGACAAGCCTATCAGCTCACCGGTGCTTGACACATACGATACTGCGGTGATTCTCAACCAGCAGAGCCTTGACAAATTTGAATCAAAGGTAAAGCCCGGCGGAACCCTTATATATGACTCCTATGGTATCCACCGTCCTCCTACTCGCACCGATATAAATATTTATAGGGTAGATGCGATGGAAGCGACATTTGATTTGAAAAATGCCAAGACCTACAATATGATTGTGCTTGGCGCTTTGTTGAAAATCAGACCTGTAGTGCCCGTGGAGAGTGTCATGGAAGGTTTGCGTAAAGTGCTCCCCGCACGTCATCATCATCTGCTTGACCTTAACCGCGCGGCTATATCCAAGGGCATGGAACTTGTGAATTTGTAAGAAAAAAATTAGTGCTGAGTGTTGCAAGTTCAAAGATTCTTCCTACTTTTGCATTGTATTAATACTATATTCGTATAACTAAATTATCCAATTGCAATTATGGCATACGTTATTACCGACAAATGCGTCGCTTGCGGCACCTGTCTTCCTGTTTGCCCTGTAGAAGCTATCTCTGAGGGCGATATCTACCACATCGATCCCGACACCTGCATCGAATGCGGTTCTTGCGCAGAAGTTTGCCCCAGCGAAGCAATTATTCCGGGCTAAATTTCATAGGCTTAGAAAAAACAGGGGAGGTTGTGTCCTATTGGGCGCAACCTCCATCTTTTATATCACATTTATATGCAATGTTTGCATCAGGCATTATATGCTCCCTTTAAGCATTGGCGGCACAAATATGTTGTTTATGTGGCAGGATTTTGATTCTATATCTTTTGAAACCGAATGGTTTTACATATAAGTCAGTGAAATCTTTCACAGCCCTGTACACTTTTGCTCTTATGTAACCATTCCACTGCCATACCCAACTGAAATCACAGACAATATCGATTCCTGGATATATTGGATAGCCGTTCACCTTTCCAACCGGTGAAGTTTATAAGGAAATACGGACAGGCGGTGCATATTGAGTTCCTTTTGCATATTGTCTGCATTGTGTTCAATCCTTTTACATAGACGTATATCATGCCTCCGCCATGCACCTTTTTGGGTGCGGGTGGAGGTATCTTAGCCAAAATTGCGTATATTTGCAGATAGTTTGCAACCCTATTAATTACCATGAATAAAATTATTGCATCATTTTTCGGCATGCTCTGTGCGCTGCCTGTTATGGCGACGCAGGACACCATACCGTTTGCACCCACAATCAAAATCAATGCGGGCGATTCTCCAGAAGTGATAATTGCAAAGGCGGCACACGTTGTGCCAACTAAGCAGCAGGCGGAAGGTCTTGACCGTGAGTTCATAGCATTTGTCCACTTCGGACCTAACACATTCAGCCGCCGCGAATGGGGCACCGGTAAGGAGAGCCCCGACCTGTTTAATCCAACCGGGCTTGATACTGACCAGTGGGTCAAGGCTATGAAAGATGCCGGAATGAAAATGGTTATTCTCACAGTAAAGCACCATGACGGCTATGTGTTGTGGCAGAGCCGCTACACCAAGCATGGCATCATGTCCTCTCCTTTTATGGACGGCAAAGGTGATATTTTGAAGTCACTTTCGGAGTCCGCGCATAAATATGGTCTTAAACTGGGCGTATATCTGTCTCCTGCCGATCTTTACCAGATTGAAAACGAGGAGGGGTTGTATGGTAACCTTAGTCCGAAAACAAAACGCGTTATTCCGCGTGAAGTGGAGGGCAGACCTTTTGAAAACCAGACCAAATTTGAATTTGTAGTTGATGACTATAATGAGTATTTCCTTAACCAGCTGTTTGAGATTCTAACTGAGTACGGTCCTATTGATGAGGTGTGGTTTGACGGGGCTCATCCTAAGCGTAAAGGCGGTCAGACATACAATTATCCTGCATGGAAAGAACTCATTCACACTGTTGCACCAAATGCTGTTGTGTTTGGGCGTGAGGATGTCAGATGGTGCGGTAATGAAGCCGGAAACACAAGGGATACCGAATGGAACGTAATTCCATTTGCGGCAAACCCGGACACAATGACCTCTTTCGGTGACTTGAGGGCGGAAGACCTCGGTTCACGCGCAAAGCTCATGGATGGCAAATACCTCCACTACCAGTATCCGGAAACCGACACCTCTATCAGGGAGGGATGGTTCTTCCGTGACGACAATACCCAGAAAGTACGTAATGCAGATGATGTATTTGACATCTACGAAAGATCTGTCGGCGGCAATGCTGTGCTCCTGCTAAATATTCCTCCTGCACCAGACGGACGTTTTGATGCTGAGGATGTTGGAGTCCTCGAAGAGGTGGGCAGAAGAATCAAGGCAACTTATGAACCGGACCTGTTTGCAGGTGCAAAAGTTACCTCTGAAATCCTCCCCGGGGAAACATATCCCACATATACCGTGACTCTCCCTGAGGCTGTTACTATAAACCGTGTAACTCTCAAGGAACCTATTGAAAAATCCGGTGAAAGAGTTGAAGAGCACCAGCTTGAGGCTAAGATTGACGGCAAATGGCAGGTTGTTGCCAAAGCTACCAATATCGGGCACAAGCGCATTCTCCGTTTCCCGGAAATTAAAGCTGATGCTTTCAGGGTTAAAGTCCTGTCATCAAGGCTTCAGCCGGAGTTGTCTGTAATTTCCGGACATTATTATAAAGCGGGCGCGCCGCAGCTGGAAAGCGGACGCAGCACAGCGGGAGAAGTGAAAATTTTCCCGAAACGCTCGGAATTTAACTGGCATAACGCACCCAAAGACGCTTCTGCTGCAATGTTCAGTCCCTTTGAAGTGCATTATACTTTGGACGGCACCATGCCGGATGCTTCAAGCCCCGTATTCCCTGATTCCCTTATGGTGGAAGGCAAGGTGCTTAAAGCAAAGGCTTTCCTTGCCGACGGAACATCCGGCGCGCTCCTTGAGCAGAGAATCGGATATGCTAAAAACCGTATGAAAACCTCTGAAAAAGGTGCAGGCGCGATTGATGAAAATGTTTCAACCGGTTGGATTGCTACTGAGGAAGAACCTGCAATAGTAATTGAATTGGGCTCGAAACTCCCCGTCGGGGCTATTCAGTACACTCCGGCGAAGTCTGCAAAAGGTGCTATTGCAAAAGCAAAGGTAGAAGTGAGCGACAACGGCAAGAAGTTCAAGGAAGTTGGCGTGTGGGAACTTGGAAATCTTATAAATGACCCCACTCCGAGGCTTTATGTCCTACCTAAGGAGGTAAAGGCTTCTGTTATCCGCATTACTCCTGTTGAAACCGCCGATTCAAATCCAGGCGTAATTGCTGAAATAGACATTATGCCGGCACTATAAGGCGCATTAATTTATTTGTAAACTACAATGCGTGTGGATTGCCTTAAACGGTTTTCCACACGCATTGCTTCTATGAAAAAAGTGTTATCTGCCTTAATCTTTTAGCTTGTCCGCAAGGTTGTGCGCGGTGTTTGCGCCTTTTTCCAAAAGGTCTGCGGCAACGTCCTTTAGTTTGTCGGTAAAACTGCCGACTTTTTCTCCGGCTTGTTCCTTGAAGTCGTTGAACTTGTCACCGGCTTGATCCATAAGGTCATTGAGTTTATCTTGTGCTGCGGCAACCTGTGCTGCGGCTTGGGTTTTCACATCCTGCAATTTTGCTGCGGCTTGTTCTTTAGTCGCTTCAAAAGCGCTCTTTGCATCGGCGGTTGTTTCACTTGCCTGTTGTTCTGCAGCGGCAATTTCTTCCTGCGCTGCTAATTTTGCTGCGTCAAGGCTAACCTGTGCGGCTTCCTGTGCGGCTTTTTGCTGATAATTCTCCATCTCTTTAGTGTTTTATAGTTTAATGTTTCTCTTTCAACGCCTGTAATGCAAGGAAGGTTGCGTTTAAATCCCGGATTTATGGAATTTTATTTAACTTTGCATAATAATTCATATTCATTTACAAAATTCATTTTCTTAACAATGGCAATGGAAAAAGTAGAAACAGGGGCAAAGCAGGCGGTGACGCAGCTCCTTAATGACAAAGCTTGGGCGAGATGGCTTGCATTGATTCTTATTGCATCAATGATGTTTTTCGCGTATATGTTTGTCGATGTCATGTCTCCGCTTCAGAGTCTTCTTGAAAAAGCTCCTCTCAAGTGGTCGGCAAGCGCGTTCGGTAACTATGCCGGCGCGGAATATATGCTTAATGTGTTTGGCTTCCTTATCGTGGCGGGTATTATCCTTGATAAAATGGGAATCCGTTTCACCGGTGTTTTGTCGGCATCGGTAATGGTTGCCGGTGCAGTGATTAAATTATATGCTGTGAGCAGCTGGTTTGCCGGCACAGCCTTTGACCAGTGGCTCAGCTCATGGTGGACTGCGATGCCGGGAAGCGCTAAACTTGCGGCTTTTGGTTTCATGATTTTCGGCTGCGGTTGCGAAATGGCGGGTATCACTGTCAGCAAAGCGATTGCTAAATGGTTTGAAGGCAAGGAAATGGCTCTTGCCATGGGTATTGAAATGGCAATCGCACGTCTTGGCGTGTTTGCAGTGCTGTCTATTTCGCCGCGCCTTTCAGAGTGGTGGGGAGCAAATGATCCTTCGGTTGTTCCGCCGGTTGCATTCTGCACCGCACTCCTTTTCATCGGTCTAATCAATTACATAGTGTTCACTTTTATGGATACTTGCCTTGACAAACAGACCGGTGCAGACCAGAAAGCAGCAGGAGGCGAGGATGAATTTAAGGTGAGCGATGTAAGCAATCTGCTTAAGAGCAAACTTTTCTGGATTATCGCGCTTCTTTGCGTTCTTTACTATTCCGCTATCTTCCCTTTCCAGCGTTTCGGCACAAATATGCTCCAGTGCAACCTACACATCAACGATGTTACCGCAGCTGATATTCTGCGTTGGTTCCCCATTGGCGCTCTTGTTCTCACTCCGCCGCTCGGATATTTCCTTGACAAAGTGGGCAAAGGTGCTACGATGCTTATTATCGGTTCCATCCTTCTGATTTGCTGTCACCTTGTGTTTGCGCTCGTGCTTCCCTCAGTGCCCAGCCAGGGACTTGCCCTCGCAACAATCATTGTGCTCGGCATTTCATTCTCACTGGTTCCCGCGGCACTTTGGCCTTCAGTGCCCAAAGTAATGGATTCACGTTACCTCGGCAGCGCTTATTCACTCATCTTCTGGGTTCAGAACATCGGTCTCTTCGGTGTGCCTATCCTGTTCGGTAAAATCCTTGAAGCATCAAATGTGGGTGTTGATCCGATGGATTACAATTATACAAATCCCATGCTGATGTTTGCCGGATTCGGTGTTGCCGCCCTTATTTTCGCCCTCTGGCTCAAAGTGCTCAACTCCAAGCATAACTATGGTCTTGAAAAACCAAACATAAAGAGTTCTGCCGAAACAGAAGAGGCAGAGTCCATGACAGTCGATATGTAATCCATACCATAGCGTCATTATAAAGTTGGAGGCAGGATGATTCCCGCCTCCAATTTTTTTGTGGTGCAAACACCTTTCCGGGCGTTTTGTTCAGAAAATATTTTTTAAACTATTTTTTGATTAGCCTTGTTAGAAAGTCAGATGAGAGAGATTTGACACACCGTCAATATTAGTCACAGCTATAAGCAACTATACTGTTTGTGAGCCGGTTTCCCTTATTTGATTTGTCACAAACTGCACAATTTATATGAAACACTTCTTACTCATATTGACACTCCTTGCTTGCTGTTCGGCAAGCTTTGAAAGCCTCGGACAGGAGCGGCAGGATTCAGCCCTGATTCATTTCCGTCAAGGCAAATCAAGGATTGAACCGGGACTTGGCGGCAATAAGGCTGCGCTTGACAGCATAGTCGCAACAATGAACGGGAACCGGAATAATATGACTTTGAAAAAAATTCTTGTAGTCGGTGCCGCATCGCCTGAAGGTTCCGTGGGTATTAACCACAGGTTATCGCAGCGTCGCGCCGACAGCCTCTTCCATTATATTTCATCACGGGCACAGGTGCCTGATTCACTTACTGATTATGAGTGGGTGGGTAGAGATTGGAACGGTTTGTACAACATGGCACTCGCAGATGATGAGTTGCCGTACCGTGATGATGTGTTGTCGCTTCTCGGTGAAATAAGGTCATCTGTTGAAGAGAGCGGAATTGACACTCCGGCAACTCTGGCAAAACTGAAAGCATTGCATGGTGGCGTGCCTTACAGTTATATGTATCAGAAAATGTTTCCGGCACTCCGCGCTTCAAGGATATATGCCATTTACAATTTAAGGAGGATGCTTGATTATCTTCCCGGGGCAACTGCTTTCGATTTGCAGCCGGCAGTTCCCGAAGTGGTAAACCCCGTTGCATTTTCTCCGGAAAAAGAGCGTAAGCCATTTTATATGTCACTAAGCACCAATATGCTGTATGATGCACTTGCCCTTCCAAATATCGGCGCGGAATTTTATCTTGGAAAAAACTGGTCGATTGCGGGCAACTGGATTTACGGTTGGTGGGACAATGACAAGAGCCACCGCTACTGGAGAGCTTACGGAGGTGACATCGCAGTAAGGAAATGGTTTGGACGCGCAGCTGAGGCAAAACCGTTGACCGGTCATCACCTTGGGGTATATGCAGGAGTAATTACATACGACTTTGAAATGGGTGGAACTGGCTATATGGGCGGACTGCCCGGACGTACCCTCTGGGACAGATGCAATATAATGGGCGGAATCGAGTACGGATACTCGCTCCCACTCAGCAAACACCTTAATATAGACTTTACAATTGGATTCGGCTATCTGGGCGGCAAATATATCAAGTATGTTCCTGACCATGATTTTTATGTGTGGAAGGCAACTAAGACCATGAGATGGTTTGGTCCTACAAAAGCCGAGGTCTCACTTGTGTGGTTGCTCGGACATGACAATTACAATCGTATGAAAGGAGGTAGAAAATGAAACATCCTGCATTAAAAGGCTTGTTAGCCGCTGGCTTCATTGCTTTGGTGAGCACATCTTGTCACCACAAGGATTTGTATGAAGAGGAACTCAGTTACCAGGAGATAGAAGTAGTGTTTGACTGGCGTAATGCTCCTGATGCAAATCCAGAATCGATGGTGCTCTACCTGTTTGAGGAGAAAGGAGGCTCACCTATAAGATTTATTTTTTCCGGACGTGACGGCGGCACAATACGCCTGCCATACGGGAAATATAATTCCATTGCAATGAATGCCGATGATACCGACTGGGCATACGATACAAATACAGGCGATATTGACAATTTTGAAACTATAACACATGAGGTTCATCCGGTTGTTGCCGGCAGTGCCTACAGCGCTCATGTCAGCAGGACGGAAGATGATAACGAAACCACTAAGATTGTCGAGACTCCGGGTATGTTATGGAGCGACAGAGTGGACGGATTTCAGATTTCATCGGCTGATTATAACACTAAAAAGGTGCTGACCCTATATCCGGAGGAAGCTGTTTGCCATTATACGGTAAAGGTTCTTGATGTCGAGAATATCGACAGCCTCAGCGGCAGTAAGGTTGATGCAATCTTGTCAGGACTGGCGGAAGGGTTCATGCATGGGCAGCAGGCATCAGGAAAAGATAATGTGACAATGCCCTTCGTGCTCACGGCAGATGCCCCCGAGCATGAACTTGACGGAAGTTTCCTGACATTCGGTGAGTCACCGCAGAGAAACCACAAGGACACCTTGTCGCTTTACATCAACCTCGCTGACGGGTCACGCTGGTACTGCGATTTTGATGTTACTGAACAGATTCACAATGCTCCTGACCCGCACCATGTGACTATAATAATCAGCGGTGTGACCCTGCCAAAAAGCAAAGGAGAACCGGGTGGATTCACCGCAGATGTAAATCCATGGCAAAGAGTTGACATCCATTTGGACATGTAATTTGTTATACTATAAAGCAACTATAAAAGAAACATAAAACACTAAAACTATAAAACAATGAAAAAGTCTTATCTCTTTATGCTTGGCGCACTTGCCGTTTCATTGGCGGCTTGTTCTGATGAAGAACCTAACTTGCGCAAGACCGATGGCGAAGCAATTGATTTTCGTCCGGCAATGACAACATCCCGTGCATCGGAAGTAACCAATGCCAACTTGACCTCAATTTAGTCACCGCATTGGATGGCAGTAGCACGGCAGATTATTTCGCTAATCTGAATTTTGTAAAAGGCTCTACAGGCTTCTTTACTTCATCTCCGGTCTATTACTGGCCTGGCGACAACCGTGAGCTGACTTTCTATGCTTATGCACCGTCGCAGGATGAACTTGGCGCAGACGTTAACATCACCGCCGACAAGAAAGAGATGACAGGCTTTGTGGTTGCTGACAGCATTGCAGATCAAGTGGATTTTATCACTGCAACAGCTACCGGCACCAAGAAAGCAAATGAAACAAGCGGCGTGCAGTTGAATTTCAGCCACCAGCTATCACAAATCGAACTTATGGCAAGAACCGACAACACCGCATACAAATATGAGGTTGCCGGCGTAAGAATCGGACGTGCACAGTATATGGGCACATTTGATTTCAGCACATCCAAATGGACTCTTGACGACTGGCACGATACCGCAGTGTACACTTCATATTGCTCATCTACAGTGCTTGGCTCAGACGCTGTTTCAATCATGGGCAAATCAGGTAACGCAATGCTTATTCCGCAGACATTGACTCCATGGAGCCCTATCAATGACCCTGACAATGTTGCACGTGAGGCTTACTTGGGAGTATATGTAAGAATCACTACCGCGGATGGCGATGTGGTTTATCCTTTCCACGGTGACACAAGGACCTACGGATGGGTTGCAATACCTCTGGACGGTACATGGGAAGCTGGCAAGCGTTATGTCTATACTCTTGACTTCACATTAGGTGCAGGATACACTGATCCTGATGACCCGAATCCCGGTACTCCGGTACTTCAGGGCGACATCAAATTTACCGTCAATGTTGAAGACTGGGTAAATACTCCGATAGACAAATCAATGGAAGCACTTGAGCACCCGAAGAACTGATTACAATAGATTATATGAAAAGCCCTGCATTTCTTAATTTGAAGTGCAGGGCTTTTTGTTAGTTTAACCTGGATTTATTTTTGTGCCCAGAGCTGTGCGGTAGCCATCTGCTGGTATGCAAAAACACCAGCCTGTGAAAGTTCTACTGTTGTTACTGAGCCGTCAGGCGAGGGGAGCGCCACATGGTTGTCATCAACAAATGTCATTAGGGGCATTGTGACATCGTTTGCTGTAACGCTCCAGCTGTTATCTTTTTCGTTGAAGTCCAGGCGAACCACGCTGCCGTCATTTTCACCGGTAATGGTGTATCCTTTTCCGTCACATTCAACAAGGTAGCGTCCGTCCTGTCCGTCAATTACCTTTTTGCCGGCAGCAACGGGATTTGTTCCGCTCCAAAATTCGATGCTGTTGAGCACGAGGACATCGGCAAGCGCGCTTACTTCATATACAGGGAGAATCCAGAAAGCAAAGAAAACGAGTTCGTTGACAAATTTGTTTCCAACCTGTTTGTTCCAGTTCAGGAGTTTTCCAGTGAGGGCGAAGCTGCCGACGCATGATGAGAACATCAATGATGATGCGAGAGTCACGGCAACAGCCACGGATAGATACTTCTTTTTCATAATTACTATATATAAATGTGTTGTTATGCGGGTATTTGCTGCCGGATATTGTCGTAGAGTTCATAAACCTGGCGTACGTATTCGCAGGTCTGCCTTCCACGGAAATAACCATATTTGCACACAGGGTCATTGTAAACATCCGGATTGGATTTCATCAGGAGTGCACTTTCCACCTCATTGTCCCACTTCTGAGGATTAAGACCGTACTTCTGGGCAATAGCAATGGCATCAAGGATATGTGCGAGACCTGAGTTGTATGCGGCAAGGATGAATTTTTTCCTTTCCTCGGGATCGGGCACCTTTGGCGCAAGTGTGCGGTTCAGGTTCTCGACAATTTTTGCTGCTGCACCGATATTGGCATCATTCTGGATGATTGTTTCCTCAGTCAGCCCATAGGCGCGTGCGGTGCTTGGCATAAGCTGCATTATTCCACGCGCTCCCGCCCATGAAACCTGGGTTGAGTCAAAATGGCTTTCGCAATATCCTTGCGATGCGAGCAACCTCCAGTCCCAATGTATGTATGACGCGTATTTTTTGAAAATATTGTCGAAAGGAGAAATTCGTCCTCTGGATAGGTCAAGCGAGAATTGCACTCGTCCGCGCCGGTCCGGTTTAGCTTTCTCAAAATACTGCTTTAGCAGCGAGTCACGTGTTTTGCGGGGCTGTTCCTCTTTCATCCACTCCGTAATAGAGTCTGCAAGCCATTTTTTGCCGGGGGCTACTCCCCATGCTGCCCTTTGCGCGAAACTAATCTGGAGCGTGATGTCAAGGTCGTTAAAATATGTCTTGTTGAGGCGTGCGATATCAGAGTCAACAATTGTCAGCGGGATTTCTTTGCGTGAAACCATAGCGATGAGGTCCTCGGTAATGAGAGTATCGCGGTCAATTGGTATTATTTCGATTCCACCTCCAAGCTCTTCGTTAAGGTTATCCATACGGTGGTGGTACTTGCTGTCTTTTTCAACATAGACAGTCCTGCCAACAAGTTCCGTCACATCTTTGATAACCCCTTGCTTTGAACGTTTTGGCTGTACAAGCACCTGGTGGGTTATTGTTTCGATGCCGCATGGCACAACTTTGCTCTTATATTCTCCGGTAATAGGCACTTCGTATGCAACAAGGTCAATTTTCCCTGAATCAAGCATTTCTATGACCCTTTGCAGGCTTGGCGCCACTTCGAGTCTGAGTACCATGCCTTTGTCTTTAGCAAGACGTTTTACCATATCATAGTCGTAACCCATTGTTTCGCCACGGTACAAGAAATATGAAGTTGGGCTGTAAAGGGTTCCGACCCTGAGTGTGTCAGGCATTGATTTGGCGGCAGAGTCTGACTGCTCCGATGAGTTGCCGGAGCAGCAGGTCAGCAGATATGCAGCAGTGCCGACAACCAGCACAGCTAACGCGATGATGTATCGCAGCTGCTTAGTACTCAAATTTGCCAAATTCACTCAGTATGGTAAGTTTATTCTGTGAACATTCCTCAACTCTGCCTACAACCTGGGCGGGTATGCCGAATGATTCGCTGATTTCAATTACTTTCTGCGCATGCTCAGGAGCAAGGTAGATTTCCATGCGATGCCCCATGTTGAATACTTTGTACATTTCCGCCCAATCGGTTCCGCTCTCTTTCTGGATTAATTTGAACAGCGGTGGCACGTCAAACATATTATCCTTGATAATATGTTTGTTTTCAACAAAGTGCATCACTTTTGTCTGTGCGCCGCCGGAGCAGTGTACCATTCCATGTATCTGCGGGCGCATTTCGGTGAGTATTTTCTTGATAACAGGGGCGTATGTGCGGGTGGGGGAGAGCACCAGAAGCCCTGCATTAATCGGGGAACCGTCCACTTCATCCAGCAGTGTGCGTGAACCGGAATAGACAAGTTCTTCCGGCACTGCGCTGTCGTAGCTCTCGGGGTATTTCTCCGCAAGGTATTTGGCAAATACATCATGGCGCGCAGAGGTCAGTCCGTTGCTGCCCATGCCTCCGTTATATCCTTTTTCGTAAGTAGCCTGTCCGAAAGAAGCGAGTCCCACAATCACATCTCCAGCAGAGATATTAGCGTTATTTATGACATCTGCTCGCTTCATGCGGCAGGTGACAGTGCTGTCAACAATGATTGTGCGGACCAAATCGCCTACATCGGCTGTCTCTCCACCGGTGCTGTAAATTCCAATGCCATTTTGCCTCAGATCTTCGAGGAGCTCCTCTGTGCCGTTGATAATTGCCGAAATGACTTCTCCGGGAACAAGCATTTTGTTTCTGCCGATGGTGCTGCTGAGGAGTATATTGTCAGTTGCGCCTACGCAAAGAAGGTCATCAATGTTCATGATAAGTGCGTCCTGGGCAATGCCTTTCCAAACAGAAAGGTCACCGGTTTCACGCCAGTACATGTATGCAAGGGATGATTTGGTTCCTGCTCCATCGGCATGCATTATGTTGCACCATTCGGCATCGCCACCGAGAATATCAGGTATGATTTTGCAAAAAGCTTTAGGGTACAGACCTTTGTCTACATTTTTTATTGCGTTGTGCACATCTTCCTTTGACGCGCTTACTCCGCGGAGGTTATATCGACGGTCAGACATAATATGTTAGTTTAATAAAATCGTGAAAGTGATTCGATGATAAGGAAAATAACCATTGCAGGGGATACGAGGAGCAGGGAGTCAATGCGGTCAAGGATACCGCCATGCCCCGGCATGATGTGCCCGCTGTCCTTGACATGGACAGTCCGCTTTATAAGTGATTCGACAAGGTCGCCGAAAGTGGAGAAAACAGAAACTACAGCTCCCATTATGCACATCATCACAAGGCTGAGACCAGGTGCCCATCCGCCAAAGAGGTAATAGATGAATACTCCCGCGCCGATGCTGAAAACAAATCCGCCCCAGAAGCCTTCCCAAGATTTTTTCGGTGATATACGTTCAAAAAGCCTATGCTTGCCGAATGCTGAACCAACGCAGAAAGCACCGGTATCGTTAATCCATATCATAATGAACATTGCAAGCACAACTGCAGGTCCAGAGATTACGGAAATAAGCGATATGCAGCTTAATGGCAAAGCCACATATAGGATGCTGATTGCACCGGAAGATATGCTTGCAATAGCGTTTTCGTTTTTAATGTACAGCTGGAAAACCAGGCGAGCAATAAACAGCAGCATCAACAGGGAGATTCCTAACGGCAGATAGATTTTCGCAGCCTGGAAAGGAGCGCTGACAGAGACAGCTGGGAAAAGAACGGCTATAAATGCTGCCGCCATGTCAATGAATTTAAGGGAAACGCTTGAGCCGGCATTGGTTGCATCCATTTTTTCAAGCTCCGCAACCCCTAACAGGGCAAACAATGCACAAAGGAGCGGAAAAGCCCATTTGCCTCCGAACATCAGGGAGCATACAATCAGTGCAACGTACACAGCTCCGGACAATGACCTGACTAATATCTTTTTCATTAATACATAAACATATTAAGCAATGAATGGTATCATGGCGTATATGATGCCAACTCTCTCACAAAGGTACAATTTTATTTTTGAGGTACGGCGGTGATGCAAAGGAAAATGTAAATTTAACGGGAAATATTGAAAAAAACAGCATTGCTCGCCTGTAATAGGGATTTTTTATTAATTTTGTGGTTAAATAGCGCGTCTAATAACCGTGGCGCAGTGGTACTCAATTGATTTATTAACTAAAACCTGAATTGCCTATAGATACACTGATACTCTAAACCATAAAATTTAGACCAGTGAATCATACTTTAGCAAATCTGCCGGATGAAGCCCTTGTGGCGCAATACGCGGCAGGAATGAATGAAGCGTTTGATACTCTGCTCAAACGTCACCAGAACCGTATATTTACTTTCATATATTCTTATGTCCGTGACAATGATATCGCGGATGATATTTTCCAGGAAACTTTTGTAAAAGCGATCACTACCATAAAGCAGGGACGCTATAATGAGAGCGGCAAGTTTGGCGCATGGCTTTCGCGCATATCCCACAATCTTATCATTGATTATTTCCGTCAGGTAAAGAGCGACAATACAGTGTCGTCTGATTCAACGGACGGAATTTTGCTTAACCGGAAGGAGCTGAGTGAAGGAACTGTTGAGGATTCAATGGTTGCATCCCAGATTCATGAGGATGTGCGCAGGCTTGTGGAGGTGTTGCCGGACGCGCAGCGCGAGGTACTTGAAATGCGTTATTATAAGGATATGAGTTTTAAGGAAATCGCAGATGCTACAGGGGTGAGCATAAACACGGCACTGGGCAGGATGCGTTACGCAATACTGAATATGAGGCGGATTGCCGAAACCAACGGTATTGCTTTGAGTGTATAGAATTATGCCGGATAAATAAAAGCGAGCGGACAATCCTTGCAGGTTGCCCGCTCGCTTTTTTATGGTTCGGGAGTACGCTTACTCCTCCAGGTTTCTGTTCTTGGCTTTGTTTTTTGTTTTTGTAGCGGAGGAATCAATGTCTTTTTCCTCCTTAAGGTCTATTTCATTCCGGTCCTTGTCCAGCACCTTGTATTCAAGGTATGCAAGCGACTGGTCTGGCAGAATCTTGAATTTCCTGCCGAAGAGCATTCTCCATCTGCGGTACTGCGAGAAGAATCCTTTTTTCAGGAACGCATCAACATAAGGATGCACATACATGATAAAGTCCGAAACCTTGAGGTCATCTACAAGATATTCAATTTTTTCTTTCAAGGTGTCGGTAAATAGGAGTGACGGCTGCACAATGCCTTTGCCGTAGCACGAGGGGCACTCTTCGGCGGTGACGATGTCAAGGGCGGGGCGCACTCTTTGGCGTGTAATCTGCATGAGCCCGAATTTGCTGAGTGGCAATATATTGTGGCGTGCCCTGTCATTTGCCATGATTGTGCGCATGTGCTCATATAGCTTCTGCCGGTGCTCTGACTTAGCCATGTCAATAAAGTCAATGACAATGATGCCGCCCATATCGCGCAGCCTCAGCTGCCGTGCGATTTCTTCCGCCGCCCTCATGTTCACTTCAAGGGCGTTGCTTTCCTGGTCGTTTGCAGCTTTGGAACGGTTGCCGCTATTGACATCTATTACATGAAGCGCTTCGGTATGCTCTATGATAATGTATGCCCCACTTTTGAAAGACACGGTTTTGCCGAAAGATGACTTTATCTGCCGGGTAATATTGTAGTGGTCGAAAATAGGTGTGTCTTTGTCGTAGAGCTTTACAATGTCTTTTTTCTCAGGTGCAATCAAATTGACGTACTTGGAGATTTGTGAAAAAATCTCGCTGTCGTTAACAATGATGCTTTCAAACGAGGGATTGAAAACATCCCGGAGCACTCCGACAATCCTGCTTTCTTCTTCAAAAATGAGTGCGGGCGCGGTTGCTTTCTGCGCTCTTGCAACAGTGTCTTCCCAGCACTGGAGGAGCGTTTTCATTTCGTGGTTAAGCTCAGCCACTCTTTTTCCCTCGGCGGATGTGCGTATGATCACGCTGAAATTTTTCGGTCTGATGCTCTCAATCAACTGGCGTAGCCTGAGTTTTTCTTCAGTGGTCTTGATTTTTTGCGAAATCGAGATTTTGTCGCCAAATGGAATAAGCACAAGGTATCTGCCTGTGAGGGTAATCTCTGTGGTGAGCCTCGGTCCTTTGGAGGATATGGGTTCTTTGACAATCTGCACCATCAGCTCCTGTCCGGGGCTAAGCAAGTTTGTAATGGTTCCATGCTTGTCTATGTCGGGCAGCAGCTTCATCTTAGACACAGAGGGGACATGCTTCTTGTCCGCAAGCGCTGTTTCGAGGAAAGATGAGTATGAGGAGAATCGTGAGCCAAGATCCAGATAATGGAGAAAAGCGTCTTTTTCGTAGCCTACGTTTACAAATGCGGCATTTAGCCCGGGCATAAGTTTTTTTACTTTAGCCAGATAAATGTCACCGACAGCGTAGGCGATGTTTCTTGATTCCTTTTGCAGGGAAACAAGACGTGAGTCCTCAAGGAGAGCAATGCTCACCTCTTTGGGCTGTACATCGACAATTAATTCGCTTTGCATTTTATTATCCGGGTGAATTTAGGGGGTTACTATAAACAAAGAACAAACTCAGGCCGATTCCGCTTTATTGGAGACGATCCTCAAGTTTGTCCCTTGTATAGCTTGGTCTTTTTAAAACCGCAAGAAATTATTTCTTCTTATGACGGTTCTTTCTCAGACGTTTTTTGCGTTTGTGAGTAGCCATCTTGTGGCCTTTTCTTTTCTTTCCGCTGGGCATTGTAGTTTACCTTTATGTTATTGATAGAAGTGATTTGCTATTATAATATAAGGAGTGGAAGACTTATTCTTCTCCTTTCACCTCATCCATGAACACTTTGGCAGGCTTGAAAGCGGGGATTTTGTGCTCGGGAATGATGATAGTAGTATTCTGTGAGATGTTTCTGGCAGTCTTCTGAGAACGTGTCTTGACAATGAAGCTGCCAAATCCACGAAGATACACGTTTTCGCCATGTGAAAGTGAGTCTTTAACAACTTCCATAAACTTCTCGATGGTGTCAAGAACGTTGGCTTTGTCGATGCCGGTGCTCTTGGAAATCTCGGTAACGATATCGGCTTTAGTCATTACTTTAATATTTTTATGTTTTTAATACGTTGAAGTTCAATATTTTGTGCGTGATGGCAGAATGCCTGCCATTTTGCAAGTGCAAATATCGTAATTTTTTTTCAATTGAAAGTATGAGGAGGGCGTTTTTTTATGATAACCCTCACTTTTTTAGCGTAATCAATGATTATTTAATGGTTATAAGGTCTAATTTGTCAACAGAACAGCAGTTTTGTGACAGCATTCCCGCGCTGTCCGGGCAGAAATGTATGGCTTTCCATCCTGCGGCAAGTGCTCCGGCAATATCTGTGTCCGGGTTGTCACCTATCATTATATGCCTGCTGCTGTCGGTGACTCCGCTCACTTTCATCGCGTATTCATAAAGGCGCACATCGGGTTTGTTTACACCTATGTCGTCGCTGAGGACAACTATGTCAATTTTACCGGTCAGCCCTGCGCTTGCAATCTTGCGGTGCTGCACTTCCACAAATCCGTTGCTTAGTATTCCAATGGGAAGCCCGGCTTCCCGTATGCGCCCAAGCAGCTCCATTGCTCCCGGCACAAGCTGTTTTTCCTTTGCGAGCAGGTCAAGATACACTTTGTCGAGACGCACTGATAATCCAGTGGCATTGTCGCGTGATTCTCCTGCTTCAACCAGAGGAAGCCGAAACCGTTCCATCTTCAAGGTACTCCTGTCGGTTTGCCCGGCTGCGTACTCTTTCCAAAGTTTCTGGTTGTAGTACCTGTACCTGTCTTTCCACTCCTGTGGCGAAGCGAAATACCGGGAAAGGTTTTCTGAGTAATAGACCTTTTCGAGCGCACGGAGCGAATTTGCCTGAAAATCGATGAGAGTATCGTCAAGGTCAAGCCATACGACTGAAGTAGTGGAACGGTCTATTACCGGAGTAGCAGGATTTTTCATATTGATTGTATTGACATTCCCTCTGTTTTGCGGAGGAATTTTACTGTGCGTATCGTTAGTGGCAACACAAGGATTTCGTATGCGGTTTTCAGCAACGCCTGTGTTATGATAAGTTCAATAATAGTGCTGAAGGGGAGGACTCCGGCGAATGCTATGGGGAAAAATATAAGCGAGTCGATGCCCTCTCCCCAAAGTGTGGAAACAATAGCCCGGACAGAGAAACGCCCTTTGCCACCGGAAGAAACTTTCATGCGGTGCATGACATAGGCGTTTGCAAGTGAACCGCATATAAATGCAAGGAAACTTGCCGCAAAAATACGCGGGACAGCTCCGAATACAAGTTGCATTGCCTCCTGTCCTTGCCATGATGCTGCGCCGGGAAGCCAGAGCCCTACCTGAAGAAGCACAGACACGAGCAGGTTCATTGCAAATCCGAGCCAAATCACCATGCGTGCCTTATTGAAGCCATATAGCTCCACAATGCAGTCATTTATTATATAGGAGACGGGAAATATCGCCACTCCGGCGGTTACAGTGATGAATCCTAAATCCACCACTTTGATTTCCATAAGGTTTGACACTATCAGGCAGACGCAGAAAAGTAGCGTCAGCAATAAAAATGTAAAGGAGTAGTATGATTTTGTCATTGTTCTTGTTTTTTACGAGGTAGCAAGCACTCGGTGTTGTTATTACGCTGCAAAGTTACGCTTTTAGCGTGAATTGCGCAACAGGGACGCGTAAATGGCTGCGGTAGATGCAACTATGGCTTCCTGTGAGTATGCTTTAAGGTCATACCCTATCCTTGGGGGCAACTTTAAGGCTTCGCCGATCGCACTGCTGAGGGAACCGGAGCAGCCGGGGACAAAGTAAATGGCGCGGTTTTCAAGTTCCGGTAACCGGTTTGCGGGGATGTCGCTGGCGCACACTGGCAGGCTGAAGCTCATCGCTTCAAGCAGTGCAACGCTCATGCCTTCAAAATGCGATGGGAGTACAAACATACGCGCATGTGAATATAACTCGCACAGGGTCGCATGGTTGGCAAAGCCGGTGAAAATGACTTTGTTGCCTATGTCAAGTTTTTTCAGCTTATCCATGTAGGCTACGCCGTTACCGGGAGCTCCGGTGATTACTACCTTGAAACCGTCCGGAAGGGTCTGTGCGGCAGTAACCAGAGTGTCAAAGCCTTTCTCCGGAGAAATCCTTCCTACGGCAAGAAGGTATTTGAACGGTTCCGCGCCAATTTTCCTGCAAAATTCCACAGAGTCGGTCTTTTCTGCTTTACGGACAGGATTCGGTATGACAGTGCTTTTATGTAATGCTTCCGGGGAGCAAATATTGCTACGCAGTGTTTCGCTCACGAAGATGATTCTGTCCGCAAATCTGAAACCGGCACGTTCCCCCGTTTTAAGAATCGCTTTAGCAAGGCGTCCCCATTTGGAGTGGAGGTAGTTGGCGCTATGGTAAGTGAGCACCACTTTCATTCCCCTGAGTTTGAGCAGTGGAGTCAGCAGTGCAGGACCGATGTTATGGACATTGACCATATCTACGGGATGGATAAGCAGGTGAGCTACGCAGAGTGCCGTATGGATTGCGGCTTCAATGCCTTTTATCCTGGTGCTTGGCAAATCGGTGAACTCTATGTTTCCCGGCTGGTTGCCATCTTGTGATATGTATGGTTTGCGCCGGTACACCCGGCAACGGATACCGAGATTCGGCAAAATCGCGGCACAGTGGCTCTCCACCCCGCCCTGAACGCCGGGAAATCCCCTGAGACCGATAGCGGCAAGTGGTGTTTTCATTACCAGCAGATGGGTTTACCGCGGAAAATCCGCCATTTGTTTTTAAGAATCCACATGATAGGTTTCCATGGGCGGCGTACCATGTCATGCCGCTCTGTGACGATGAATGCACAGTTTCTTTTGCAGGTACTTACCTTTTCTTTCGCCTCGTTCCAGAGCGGGGAGTTTTTCATTTCATCAATTGTCTGCTCTTTTATGTTGCCTACAATCCATTCTTTTGCCGAACCGTTGCAAGGTGACACGTTTCCGGTAGGGTCAATGAAAAAGAAATCATCCAACGCCCCGCATTGCGGACGGTAGCCGGGTTCGTCTCCGCGCAGGCGGCGGTGGATTGAGCGGTTGAAGTAGGCACGACCGTAATCTTTCAATTTCGGCTTGATGCCGCGCCGCCGTGAGGTAAGGAGGGCTTTGACAAATTTTTCATGTTCAGCAAGCGCTTCTTCGCTTTTTATGAGATTGTCTTCTTTGTGGAAGTACCAGGAGTTATGCACGGTAGAATTGCCGAGTTCCACCCCGAGGGCAACGCATATTTCGTATAGAGGAAGCAAATCTTTATAGTTGTCCGGGGATATCACTACAGAAAAGCCGATATTCCTGCACTTGGTTTTTCTAAGTTCAAGCATTGTACGCATTGCATGGTCAAACCCATCCTTTAGCCCGCGCTTGGCATCGTTGACAGCAGGGAGACCTTCGAGGCTGACGCGGATAAGTATGTCAGGATAGCGTTTTGCAAGGCGCACGATAGTTTCGGTGTTGTAACCGTTGGTGCTGAGTTCGAGAAGGGAGGCTTTTGGATGCAATATTTCAAAAAGGCGGTCAATGTCCTTGCGCAATGTCGGTTCGCCGCCAGTGATATTTATCCTCATTCCGTCCGGCAGGCTCCTAAGCATTTCAAAATCAATTTCCTGCTCCGGACGGGTAGGGTATTGCCAGATATTGCACATGTTGCAGCGGGCATTGCACCTGAAGGTGGTGATGATGCTGCACTGTATGGTATTTCCGCTGTTTTTCACGCTACTGTCACTTTGAGGTTAGCACCACAAGTATCTTGCCGGTGTCAATGCCGGAAATGATTCCGGCAAATTGCTTTCTGGTGATTTCTCCTTCCGCAATAATGATTACGCAGAGGGTGTCATCGGCATTTGCCACCGGGGCAATATCTTTGATCTGCAATATATCAGGAATTGCCACAAATACATAATTGCTGTTCTTCATGCAATTGGCAATCTGAGCCTGGATTTCGGGTCCAAGTACGCTATCGGTGTCTGGCGGATTTATTTCCGCTACAGGTATTCCGGTTGCCTGGAAGGACTCAACAAGCCGTGCGGGGAGAGCCTTTTTGAGGTCAGTGCCGGACACCGTAATATATAAGGTGGCTTTGCTGAGCCGTGTCATTATAGCGGAACGGACACTATTTACAGAGCTGTCAGCCCGGTTTAGCTCTACTGTGTTTCCTTCAAGTGAGAATTTACGGAGATCGTATGCGTTACGGATTTTATCGGAGCACCTCATAAGCAGCAGGGCGATAAAAAGTGGAAAAGCTATTCCGAGGATGAATCCGGCAGCAAGCACTACAAACGCTTTTTTCATGCTTGGCGTCGGTTCAATATATGCCTTGTCTATGACATATCCGAGCCTATCCTGTGAGTTGAGCTTCATCAACGCATTCTCTCTTTTTTCAACAAGAAAAGCGTAAAGTTCGTTTTTGAGTAGCTGGTCACGCGAGAGATTTATGTACTCTCTTTCAAATGCAGGGAGTTTGCTGAGTTGTGAATCCATTGAGCCGACAATGCTTTTCCGTTGCGCCATTGCGTTTTTGGAGGCTTTGAGAAGTTGCGAGAACGATGTTATGATTGACGCGCGCATTTCGTTGACCCTCTCTTCGGCTGCCGATAACGCTTGGTTGCCAGGTTTTGCGGAGCGGCGGAGCTCCAGCAGTAACGCCATCTGCTCATTATAGTCGCCAATCATTCCGGATTTGCCGGATTCGCCTTCTCCGTGGGTAGAGAATGCAGGGAGCATTCCGCCTTGGTTGCTTTTAAGAATATCGAGCACTTGCTCGTAGTAAAGAATCAGTGCCGATTCCTTCAATAGATCTTCGTGTGCGCTGAGTGTAGACTCGAAGAGTATCGGTGCTTCCGCTTCAATGTTTACAAAATTGCTTTCCGATTTGAATTTTTCTACCTCTTTTTCTGATTTGCGCAGGTCAGTATAGAGTGAATTGATTCTATCTGTGATAAAATTCAGCTCAGTTAGCGAGGTCTCGCGTTTTCTTTCCAACCTCTTGAGGTTATATTCATTCATCATCGTGTTCAGCACCGCCATAGCCTTGTTGCCGTTTGGGCAGGTGTAGGTGAAAACTATACCATCAGCAAGTTTGTCAAGTATCTTTGTGTCTACCTCCTTATACAGCGTCCATGCAGCATCGTTGTAGCTTGTGACCCCGAAAACGAATGTGCCGCTTTTCAAGTCCGGCGTATTAGCGGAAATGGTGAAGTCAGCATACTTTGTTGAGATATGGCATGGGAGTGTCGCATTTTTTTTCTCCGCAAGGGTGGTTTTGAAAAATCTGCCTGTGTAAGCTCTGATATCCGCTTTGCCGTTGGCGATTTTTACCCTTACATTGAATGCATTTCTCATTGTGTCAGCGCACTCATTGTCCAATGTGAGTGAAATTGGCGGGTTTTCAAAGAGTGTTTTGTTGGTAATGCCTTTCTTCTCTATGCAGTTCACGTTGAGGTTCAATGCCTTGACCGTGCGCAAGGAGACATCGTTTGTGCTGATTAGGAGCATTTCATTGTCAACGCTTGACGAGGTAAAGCCTCCGGTTGAAAATATGCGCATCATCTGCATCATGGAACCTCCTCGTCCCCCTTGCGCATCGCTGGAGCTATCTTCGATAAGAAGAGTCGAGTGGGCGGTATATTTTGCTTCGCTACGTACCACATAAGCCACTGCAAGCCCGAAAATGAGCAGGAACATGGTGAGGAAAAGCCATCTGCGGGTTTTGATTTCGCGGATTATCCGGCGCATATCAATTTCATTGGAGTATTCTTTATTTTTCATTGTCAACATCTTTTAAGGAAAGTGTTTCGTCGGTATCCTCTGCTTTGGCGCAGATAATGCCGAGGAGCATCATCGCCCACATTCCTGCTGTTTGTACAAAGGTAGTTGAAGCTATGCTTTCTATCAATATCATTATCACTATAATCCAGCCGCAGGCGAAATAGAGCCTGTTTCCAACTGGATTGGAGCGTATTAGCTTTTTTAGCAGCTGTGTGACGTAAATCCAGAATGCGAGGAAAAAGATAATCCCGATAATTCCGAACTGCGCGAGTGACGGATAAAAGGCATCGCAGATGAATGTCGGATTTGCCGGGGAGAGTCCATACACGGAACTTATTCCATATTCATGGTACACTGATGAGTATGGCTCAACAGATGACCATGATGCGAAACTGGCAAGTCCGCTGCCGAATGGCATCTTGTCGATGAGAATCAGCGCTCCTGTGGCATAAAGCACCGGGCGCGCATACGATTCTATGACAGATGGGTCAAAAGTATGGGATTCTCCTGTAAGGAAATAGTAGCTGAATTTGCTCCATCCTACAGCAATGATACATAAGGGAATGCTTGTAATCAAAATCCGTTGTTTCCATGTCATATCCCTATATAAGGTGCGTGTATAGAAAAAGAGGAAATATATAGCTGCTATAAATTCACCATAATATTTGGAGCGTCCGCCAATAAGCCCTGCAGCAAGCATTGCTACAATAATCATTATGTTTCGGGGGCACCGTAATGAGTCACCGGAAGTGTAGGCGTATATGGTGGCGGATAACAGCAATACCGAACCGGTGAAATAAACGTGTCCCATAACCTGGGTCATTAACTCCCTCGGCAAGAAAAAACTTATAAAGCTTATGGTCGCATTGACTATAGCGATTATGCGCAGCCACTGTTTGTCTGCGCCGGACAAAGTCGGGCGTATTGCGAGAAATACGACAAACGGCACATAGGGCTTGAGTTGTATAATCCAGTCGGAAGCTATTGCTCCTATGGTGTTATAGTGCAGGAAAGCGATGGAGTAGCCGGCGTAAAATGTCATGATGGCAATGATAATCCAAAGCAAGGTGTATCTGCGCCATGCCTTGTTGAAAATGCAGTCTGCTATAGCAAGCACGCCGAGCAATCCCGCAATCAGTTCATCTATGAATGTTGCAATCTTAACGCTCGGTATTATCAGAGCGAAAGCGACAATGAAAAGAACTGTGCAGATTCGGTCGATTCTCAGCATGGAGAAAGATTGGATTACCTTACAGCAAGTGCGATAACGAGTGAGGCTATTACACTGACAGCACTCACTATTGTTGAGATGACGGACAGTTTGTAAGAGTTGTTCTGGTTGTAGCGCGAGTTTGCCTGCCGGATGCTGTTCGGGTCAACAATAACAACATCATTCTGTTGCAGATAGTAGTAAGGGGAGGAGACGACCTCCGGTTTTGTGAGGTCCAGCCGCCGGTACACAAGCCCCTGCGGGGTTTCGCGTATTACCGTCACATTGTCTCTTCTTCCGTATTCTGTCATGTCTCCTGCGGACGCGAGGGCATCAAAAATGGAAAATCTTTCGGATTTTACCTCTATTGTACGGGGATTTCTCACTTCCCCAATCACATTTACTTTGAAGTTAGTCAATCTGACCGTTACTTTCGGGTCGGTTACATTTTCCTCAATCCTTGAAGTAAGGTATGATTTAAGTTCCCCGGTAGTCATTCCGGCAACATGGATTGTGCCGAGAACAGGGAAATCAATATCTCCGTTCTTGTTGACAATGTATTTCTGCTGTTCGGTAGTTGAGAGGATGCTGTTTTGCCCGGCGGAATACTGTGCATTACTTGCCGGAATGTTATATTCGGTTGTGGCAGTAGGCACCGTTGAGGTGACGACAATTTCCAGTTCATCCTCCGGCACAATTTTAATTGCATAATCGGTTGACTGCAAAGTGCCTTCCACCTCTTCCGGTAGATTTGACAGATAGGCGAGATGGCTTTTATGTGTAGTGCAGCCTGTGGTAATGACAGTTAGAAATATGATGAGTGGGAAAATATATCGTTTCATTGCATGGCTTTTTTAATAAAAACGTCAACAGCCTCATATTATTGCATCAAAAAGCAAATAAAGTGCGGGCTATCCGGTCATGCAACCGTTTAGTCCGCACC
Organism: Bacteroidales bacterium GP2; assembly: GCA_001701115.1. Classification (GTDB taxonomy): domain Bacteria; phylum Bacteroidota; class Bacteroidia; order Bacteroidales; family Muribaculaceae; genus Paramuribaculum. The sequence goes on along the minus strand of DAAJ01000122.1, from coordinate 41,145 downwards.
CTTCTGCGTTTGTCTTTATGGTATGATGTACGTTTATGTCATATATCAGATAAACATCTGTAATAACCGTTTGTCAGGCAATTGAACTTATTTAACTGTAGTAAAGGGATGTAAATATGCAAAAAAAAGTGACACCTCTTTCGAGATGCCACTTTTTAGTTTCTTGTTGTCAAATCAGAGACCTTTGATTTTGTCAGCTGCCTTCTGGGCTGCATTTGCAGCGGCATCTTTTGCCTTCTGAGCGGCATCGCTTACTTTTTCTTTGGCTGCGTCTGTTGCTTCAGCAGCAGCTTCTTTAGCTTTTTCAACGGTTTCAGTTGCTTTTTCGCTTACAGCTTCCTTAGCATCCTCTACTTTAGCTGAAAGGCTGTCGGTTACAGCAGCCTTGGTGCTGTCAACTGCATCTGCTGCGGATGAGGTCAACTTTTCGATAGAAGATTTCACGGTAGCGAAAGTGCTTGCAAGCGCAGGTGCTTTCTGCTCAACAACAGGCTGGATCTTTTCAAGGAATGCCTTTGCTTCTTCAATCTTGCCTTCGCTCTGAAGTTTGACGATGTAGTCTTTTGCCTGATCTACATACTTCTGGATACTGTCTGTGTTAGTGCAGTTTTCAATCTTAGAAGCGAGTGAAGATTCTTCCTGCTGGGCTTTTTCAGAGCTGCTGCACGCTGAAAATGTTGCTACGGCAGCGATAGCTGCTGAAATAAATAGTGCTTTCATTTGAAATGAGTTTTAGTTAAATTTGTTGATAATAAACACTAAATATATAACTGCAATAGGGTTTAAAAAGTTTAGATGCCGCCCAGATTTTTTTGAGCGGCATCTAAATGAAAGTTTATTCCCTTATATCAGAATGAGTAGCTGAGCCCGATAGAGGGTGTAAATGCATGGACTTTATAGTCTGCTTTGAAGGTTGATTTGGCAGGGAGTTGCAGCATGGGCATTTTTGCAGCAAGGAGATCGTCATAAGTGCATTCCGCGTTTTTAGCACCGGTTCCGGCAACATACATGAAGCTTAGATCAATTGACAGAGCTGGAATGGGACGGAAAGAGATGCCGGCTGACGGACCGATTTTGGTCATTCCGGGTGTTTCGGGATTATAGTGCTGTTTATTGACCGGTGTGGTGTCAATCATAATGCCAAGACGCGCATCCAGCCTGTTTGTAACTGCATATTCCGCTCCAATACGGAAACACCATGCGTTCCTGTAATCCTTTATGAGTTTCTGGTCATACGGCTCAAGCCTTTCATCAAGGAAATCTATTTCAAGCGTCTTGTATGTCTTCCAGCCGGTAAGCTGTGCATCTGCTGCAAGGGTAAGTTTCCTGACAGGCTTCCATGAGGCACCGAAAGTAAATACATAGGGGCAAGGCATGGATGCTGCGAAGTTTGCGGAATGTATTATATCAAGATCTTTTTCAAGTATACCTTTTGCTATATCGTTGGCATACTCAACGCTTGCATCACCGCTTTTAACTTTCATCTTCATTTTTGTGCGGAAAGATGCGCCGACAGTAACATTTTCAGAAATCTCATACATCGCACCTATATTAGCGCCAAGTGCAACCTGGCTTTCGCCTTTAAGGTTAACGGAGGCAGGAGATGTATGACCGAATTTATATTCTGAGCCGGTGAGGGCAAGTATTGCATCAAGAGTAGATGGTGATACCAGACCTTTGTTGAGATTGACCGAGCCCCATCCGATTGTCATTCCTGCGCCGATGCTGAATTTAGGAGTAATGCGCCATGAAACGGTAGGTTGGATTGTGTACACTTTCAGGTCAACATTTTGGTTGAGCACTGCACCGGGCCAGTTTTTTGTCCAATCTATGCTGCTGCCGTATGGTGTGTAGAATGAAACTCCAACCTGCACATTGTCATACACTCTGAAAGCGGCATTGAATGCAATCGGAGTGCTTATGCCATTGTCTGTCTTGTATGTAGCACCGTTGTATGTAGCCTTTGCAATTGCTTTGATTCCTGTGAATGAACCGGTTATATCCAGCGTTTTGTTTGAGAATCCGAGTCCCGCGGGATTGAATATCATGCTTTCCGCTCCAAGTTTAAGAGCAACGCCAGTATGCGCCATTCCAAGCTGTTTTGCACTGAGAGTGTTAATCTGATACCCTTCTGCGCTTGCATAAAGGGCTGATACTGCGCACAAAGTGCATAAAAAAAGTTTTCTCATACTATGTGTATAAAATTATTGTGAGTCAGCAAAGGTAGGCTAAAATTCACAATAAACAACTATATATGGGATATAAATATAAAAAGGAGCTAACCAATAGCTCCTTTTTATGAGTTTTCGTAAGGTATAGCTTGTTAAGGTAAAAAAGATTGTTGTTGGTTTGTGATGCAAAGGTATGCCTAAAAAGCGGTGGGATATAATGTTTTTATATGTTGTGCAACAGAGTTTCTTAACTGTTTTGTTCTTTTTAATAGATAATATGCTGTCTAATAAGTGTTTGTATGATGGGCTGAAAAGGAGGCTTTTAATTAAAGAATGTTAATGGCTTTGGCTCTTATATTTTATGCAAAGCAAACTCTTTGCCGTCAAAGCAGCCATAAGTCATATTGACGAAGGCATCTCCAAGCACTATCAGGCGTGTGTCCGGCAGGATTTCCCGGTTGACCGGGACATGAAGGTGTCCGAACACAAAATAGTCCACGTGTCCTGCCGTGTGTTCGTAATCTTTTGCAAAGGCAACAAGCTTATGGGAATCCGGAAGGTCTACCAGTGCGTTTGTAGCTGTTGCGCGGCTATGCGACGACCACCTGTGGGCAAATGGGACAGTCCACCGCGGATGAATGGCTGAAAATATTTTTTGGCAGAACCGGTTTCTGAACAATGCCCTCATCCTCCGGTAGGAAGGGCGTGTTTCTCCAACCCCGTCGCCATGTTCAAGAAAAAAACGCTTCCCGTCGATAACAGTATCCAATGCGCCATCTACTACCGTGAGACCTATTTCATTAGGAAGATAATCAAAAATCCATATGTCATGGTTGCCTTTGAACCACACTATATTCACTCCGCTGTCAGCAAGTTCTGCAAGCGCACCGAAAAAACGAACATATCCCCGAGGCACCACTTCACGGTACTCATACCAGTAGTCAAGTATGTCTCCGAGCAGGTACAGGTTCTTTGCATCGGCTGCGATTGAGTGAAGCCAATGTGTGATTGCCCGCTCGTGGGCTTTATGGTCTTTCACGCATCGTGCGCCTAAATGTATGTCGGATATGAAGTATGATTTGGTCCGCATCCTTCTCCAGTAATTTCAATCAAAGGAAACCAAGGTCAAGTTTTGCCTCTTCGCTCATCATGTCCTTGTTCCACTCCGGCTCGAACACTATGCGGATATCGACCGATTTCAATCCTTCTATGCTTTCAAGCTTGATTCTTGCATCCTCCACAAGGAAATCTGCCGCAGGGCAATTGGGTGCAGTAAGAGTCATGTCGACTTTGAGATTCGCCTCATCGTCAATGTCAATCTTGTAAACGAGCCCGAGGCTGTATATGTCTACCGGAATTTCAGGGTCAAAGACTGTTTTTAGCATTCTTACAGTCTCTTCTTCCAGATGCAATTTTTCTTCAGGGGTTATCATATAAATTCATTTTATGCTGTAAAGTTAAAAACTTCTTGCAGTATAAACAAACGAAGATACCAGGTTGCGGCACATCTTATTGTGCTTCCACTTGAGATATATTACCACGATATTGAACAGTGTTAACTCGGCAAGAGGATAAATCAACGGCATATTGGTGAGGATTGCCGCGAAAAGAAAGAAAGAACGCCAGTTGAACGTGAGGAAATTTTCCCATTTGCACAGTTTGCGGCTTCCATTCAGAAACTCCTCACGCAATGCCGGTTCAATGGGTGTATTTGAAATAAGCGGCAAAAGTTTCATCAGGTTATCATTGCCAAGCCATTGTACCCTTGTATAAGCGATGTATAGCTTGTTGACGAGGCGTTTTGCAATGCTTTTGTGAGCTTTTTTGTCCTCTTCGTCTTGTTTGACCAATTTTTCAACTGTGTCAAACTCTCCTCCGCCGGAATTTTTGAGTACATAAAGATGTAACTGGCGGAAATAGTCAGCAACAGCCGCCTGGTAGAGGTGGCAGATAGCAGCCCCGACAACGATAGCCCACACCAACCATGATGGGAAGCCGAAACCGTTTCCTCCTGATGTGCATCTGAATATAATGGCAAGATAGATTGATGCAAACCATAAATCGCCGGCTATGCCATCCAGTATCCTGCCGAGATTCGAGTATTGTCCGGTCATGCGTGCCAGTTGTCCGTCCGCACTGTCGTAAGAGTTCGCCCATATAATAAGGAGTATTCCGATAATATTGAGCGTCATATTTGTCGGGTAGAGCAGGATTCCTCCGCCAACACCTAAAAATATTGATAAAACTGTTACCACATTAGGACTAATGCCCAGAGCGGCAAAAAATTTAGCCCAAACGAATCCGATAGGACGGTAGAAGAACAAATCTACATGCTCTTCGGTATCCTTGGATTTGAGGGTGCTTTTATATTCTTCTATTAATGATTTCAATATACTTGCAGTTGTGTGAAAAAAATCAGTTGGCAGAAAGGAATGCTTCAGCGACACTTACATCATGCACGCAATCAACATCAAACGCTTTTGAAAATTCAAACACCTTTACATTAAGCGGTGTATCAGCAGCAAGTATGCGCTGGAAATCACTTAATGATTCAGGAACTGGGCATACTTTTTCCACAGCCTTAAATGATTCCGGAGTCAGACCGTAAATTCCAGCCGAAACTATTGTGCCTGATTCAAAAGGCGCGCCACCATATCGGTAGTCCACAACAAGCCCTTCTGAATTCAGGTCGGCATACAGAGGGGAGGGGTCATCGACAAACCTTGTCAGCCCCATAAGAACATCCTGCTTTGAATCCATCTGCTCGAATGCTTTCACAAAATCGCCGAATTCCCTGTCAATGAACATAGCATCTACAGTTGTCGCAATGAATTTGTCTCCAAGGTCGCGGCATGCATTCAGCAGGCTGATAAAAGAGTTGTCGGTTACAATCGGTCTCACTTCAACAGGAAGCCCCATCTTAACACACTGTTCGAGAGCCTCCATGAGCATAGGCATATTTGCATTGGCGGAAACGGTGATGCGTTTCGCGCCGTTAGCCATGAACAGGTCGATAAGTCGTTGGAGCATTGTGCGTCCGAGAATTTTTACCAACGGTTTCGGAACCTGGACGCCGTCCTTCACAAAACGTGAACCTTGACCGCCTGCTAAAATCGCGTAATTCATAATTTGTATGGACAATGAGTTATAATCCGGGCTGTTTTGAGAAATAGCGGTTTGTTTCCGCCCGCACCTCTTTGCGCAGCATTATAAGCGTGAACATTGTTGGAAATGCCATGAGCGCATAGAACATATCACATAGCGCAACTGCGACTCCGAGGGGCACGACTGCAAATACCACCAGGCTAAGAATATATGCGTAAGTGTATATCTTAGCACGTTTTTCTCCCATGAGGTATTTGGCGCAGCTTGTTCCGTAAAACGAGTATGTGAACATTGAGGAAAGCGCGAAGCAGGTGACAATAGCTGTAAGCAGATAGTCTCCAGCCGGGATAGATGATGAAAATGCGGATAATGCCAACGTCAATCCTTGCCCGGACTGCGCCGGCAGAACTCCTCCAAGCAGGATGGCGAGTGCGGTCAGGGTGCAAACGAATCCGGAATCAATCGCCGGACCGAGCATAGCCACCAGACCTTCACGCACCGGCTCCTTGTTGGCGGAAGTTGAGTGCATGAGTGATGCTGTGCCAACTCCTGCATCATTAACCAATGCAGCACGACGTGCGCCAATTATAGCCACTCCGGCAAGTGCACCCCAGCCGGCTTTAAGGTTGAAGGCATTAGTGAAGATAGATGCGATTGCTGCCGGAAGTTCGCCAAGATGGGTCAGAATGATATACAGCACCATGATGAAATAAGCACCGACCATGAACGGGACCATCACTGTAGCTACCCGTGCAATCCTTTTTATTCCGCCTAAAACCACAATGCTGACCAATGCCGCAATACCGCAGCCAATAGCGAATCTCATCCACACATCCGGAATTGCTACTCCCGCTTTTGCCGCAGAATTGACAAGCGCTTCCGTGAGTTGGTTAGCATTCATTATGCAGAGAGTGCCAAACATTCCGGCAATTGCGAATGTCACTGCAAGCCATTTCCATGATTCTCCAAGCCCTTGAGTGATTATGTGCATAGGTCCGCCGGCATAGCCCCCTCCTTTTTTGTCCGTACGGTACTTTATAGCCAGTACTCCTTCATGGTACTTGGTGCACATTCCAACCAGTGCGCTCACCCACATCCAGAATATCGCTCCCGGTCCACCCATAGCTATTGCGATAGCCACGCCGGCGATATTGCCCATCCCTACAGTGGCAGCGACTACAGATGCAAGTGCTTGCGCCGAACTGATTTCTCCTTGCCCCTCCTTGCCGCTGCGGAGTGCTTTTATGGCATGTGGCAGACGATGCAGCGACACGAGCCGGGAGGATATGAGCAGAAGGATTCCTCCTCCGATAAGGGTGAAGAAAAGCGGGTAGCCGCAAATAGTGTCGGAGACACGGGTCAGTATTTCAGAAAAACTCATGCTGGATAAGAATTGAATTAAGGGTGTGCGGGAAAATATGTCCCACACACCCTTATGTCATGCCGGAATTGGAATCAGACGAGATGGGCAATGAGTTCCTCCCTGTCGCCTGGAAGCAGGTCAATTACAGGAATTTCAATCATTGTGTAGGCACCGGGCTTCTGGAGCATTGATGCTCGTGCAACGCCAACAAGAATCTGTGCGGTGAGAGCGGGGTTGTTAATGCTCATGTTGAACTCGAAGCGCTGGTTCTGGGTCTTGCCGCTTACACCTTTGCGCACCATGTTCACTCCGTGTCCCATATCCTTTACTTCGTCAACGCTTGCCACTTCAATGACATGTGTTTCGTCAGAAGCGAAATACGGGTCTTCCTTTACTGCTTTTGCTACATCTTCAAGCTTTACACCGGGAAGAAGTTCCACATAAACCATACGGCGATGGATGCCTGTGCCAAGGGGAATAGTCATGCTGAGCGCATTTTTTACGCCCGGCTTTGATTTGACGCAAACAGTGTGTCCCATGCTCATGCCGGGACCGAAATTGGTGTAGGTGAGTCCTTTCGGAGCAGCAGCCTGGAGAAGGGTACGCACGATAGAGTCGCTGCCCGGATCCCATCCGGCAGAGATAATGGCTACTGTGCCGTGCTCTTTTGCAACTTTGTCAAGGTCGCGGCGGAGTTCGCGGATAGAAGTGTGGATATCGTAGCTGTCAACGGTGTTGATGCCTTTTGCAAGAAGCTCTACAGCATGCTTCTCAACTTCGCGGGTAGGAGTGCAGAGGATTGCAACGTCAACCTTTCCGAGGTCGTCAATGTTTGTTGTTACCTTATATGAAGCGATTTCAGCGGGTATGTCAGCAACATTGCGGCGCACAATGCCTGCAATTTCAAAGTCGGGAGCCTCCTGAAGGGCTTCCACAACAAATTTGCCGATGTTTCCGTAGCCGACAACCGCAGCTCTGATTTTTGTCATTCTTTATATAATATAATGTGTAAAATGTCCTGATTATTTGAGGGCGCTGACAATCTCGCGTGTGTCGCGGGCAATCATGAGCTCCTCATCGGTGGGTATTACCACAACTTTCACTTTAGAAGCAGGTGTGGAAATTTCTGTTTCTGTGCCACGGGTGCGTGCATTGAGTTCTTTGTCGATTTCAACACCCATGAACGCGAGGGGAGCGCAAACGTTTTCGCGCACTCCGGTCTGGTTTTCACCTACACCGCCGGTAAATACAATCACGTCTACTCCACCCATTTCAGCAGCGTATGCGCCTACATATTTGATGATGCGCTGTTCATACATGTCAAGAGCCATCTTGGCACGCTCGTTGCCTTCGTTCACAGCGTTTTCAATTTCGCGCATATCGCTTGAAATTTCGCTGACGCCAGCCATGCCGCTCTCTTTGTTGATGATTTTCTGGAGGTCGTCAACTGTCATGTTGTGGCGTTTCATGAGATAAGTGAGCGCTCCGGCATCAACATCGCCCACGCGTGTGCCCATCATAAGTCCTTCGGTAGGTGTCAGACCCATTGAGGTGTCTACGCTTTTTCCATAAAGCACGGCGGTGATAGAGCCACCGTTGCCGATGTGGCAGGTGATTACTTTCTGTTTGGTGATGTCAAGTCCGAGGAATTCGCATGCGCGTGCTGATACATATCTGTGGCTGGTGCCGTGGAAACCATAGCGGCGCACTCCGTCCTCTTTGTAGAAGCGGTAGGGGAGAGCGTACATGTATGACTTTGCGGGCATAGTCTGGTGGAATGCGGTGTCAAACACACCAACCTGGGGAACAGAGGGCATGAGCGCGCTGATAGCCTCAATGCCGGTGATGTTGGCGGGATTGTGGAGCGGGGCAAGGTTGTAGCAGTCCTTTACCTGCTGTATCACCTCATCGGTAATAAGCACGCTCTTGTTGAACTTCTCAGCGCCATGCACCACGCGGTGACCTACAGCATCAATTTCGTCATAGCTCTTGATGCAGCCTACAGTCGGGTCGGTAAGGTTGTTGAGGATAGCCTGCACAGCACCCTTATGGTCGGTGAGCCCGAGTTCAGTAATTTCTTTTGTGCCGTCAGGGCGTTTGAATTTCAGGAATCCATCGGTCAAGCCGATTTTTTCCACTCCGCCTTCAGCAAGGGTTTTGTCGGTATCTGTGTCGATTAATTTATATTTTACAGAGCTGCTTCCGCAGTTGAGCACAAGTATTTTCATGATTTCAATATATTATTTCTGTTCTTTTAGTCCGATAGCCTGGTTTGCTGTCATGATAATTGTTTTGTAGATATCTTCCGGGAAGCAACCGCGTGAAAGGTCGTTTACCGGAGCGGCAAGACCCTGTAGCACGGGACCCACAGCCTGTACGCCTCCAAGGCGCTGCACGAGTTTGTAAGCGATGTTGCCTACTTCGAGCGACGGGAACACAAGCACATTGGCTTTGCCGTTGAGCGGGCTGTTTGGCGCTTTTGTGTGCGCAACTCCGGGCACTATAGCTGCGTCTGCCTGAAGCTCGCCGTCAAGGATGAGGTTGGGTGCCATGCTCTTGGCTATTTCTGTAGCCTCGATGACTTTGGTCACGCGCTCATGCTTCGCGCTGCCTTTGGTTGAGAATGATAGGATTGCCACACGGGGCTCAATGCCGGCAATGTCGCGGGCAGTCTGAGCAGCGCTCACGGCAATCTGTGCAAGTTCAGCAGCGGTGGGATCTGGAACAACAGCGCAGTCAGCAAACACGAGGATGCCGTCTGTGCCGAAATTGAGTCCGGGAGGCAGAAGCATAAGGAATGCGCCGGAAACAACATCGATGCCCGGCTGGGTCTTGATGACCTGGAAAGCCGCGCGGAGAACATTGCCGGTAGTGTTCTGTGCACCTGCAACCTGCCCGTCAGCATCACCGGATTTTACCATGAGGCAGCCAAGATACAGGGGATTTGCTGTGGTGAGGCGAGCCTCCTCCATGCTGATGCCTTTCTTTTTGCGGAGTTCGTAGAAGAGTGGAGCATATTTGTCAATCACGGCATCGTCGGCAGGATTTACTATTGTAGCCTCCTGGATATGTTCCAGTTTCAGCTCCTTGGCAAGAGCGAGTATGTCTTTGGGGTCGCCGATGAGAATAATCTCGGCAAGTTTCTCGGCAATTATGCGGTCAGCAGCCGAAAGTGTTCTCGGTTCTGTTCCTTCCGGCAGCACGATTCGCTGCGGATTCGCCTTTGCGCGGGCGGACATCTTTTCAATAAGTTCCATTTGGGTATTCGATTGGTTAAGAGTTTTTGCAAAATTAGCGCGAAATCCTTGAAGTGCCTACCAAAATGAGGATATTTTTTCATGATTCAAACTAATTTGGGGTTGTTAACGTTTAACAATAAAACAGGTTTAAACAAATAAATAAAGATAATGAACGATTCAAAGAGAAAAAATCCCAGAAATATCTGGGTTGTGATTGGTGCTGTGGTGCTTATTGTGTTGTTAATCGCGTGGTTGACAATAGCTATGTTCTCGGGAGATACTGATGTCAGCGCTCCCTCGGTAGAATCTGTAGCCGGAGCCGTGCTCCCATTGCTGCCATGATTCTCTGTGCCATAGAAGCCGGCACCTGGATTGTCTGGGCTGTCATAGGTCTTATCGCCGGATATATGTCCGGCAGGCTCCTCGGCGAAAGAGGCATACCGGTGTTTGCTCCGGTATGCGTAGGTATCCTTGCCGCTCTTGCAGGAGGCTACTGCTTCATGAAGTGGTTTGGAGAAAATGACTACGGGCAGACAATATCCATGTTTGGCTCAATAGCAGTAGCAGCTATCCTCCTCTGGGTTCTTTATGCTGTTTTCGGCAAGAAGAAACAGGACTGAGAAAAATAGGAATAAAAAAAGAAACCGCAGGATGCTATTGCACTCTGCGGTTCTTTTTTCTTCTTAGAGAAGCGCTTTTGCTTACTTGCTTGCTACGCGACGC
>DAAJ01000122.1:28258-30481 GCA_001701115.1 Bacteroidales bacterium GP2 | reverse complement strand
CCGTATTTGTTAACGGTGATAGAGTCGATAAACGGTGACTCAATGGGGAAAATACGCTCAACACCGATATTGTCGCTCATCTTGCGCACAGTGAAGCGCTTTTTGTCTCCTTCACCCGAAATGCGGATAACCACACCGCGGTACTGCTGGATACGTTCCTTGTTACCCTCTTTGATGCGGTATGCGACTGTGATGGTGTCGCCGGGACCGAAATCGGGATGCTGCTTGCCGGTAGCGTATGCTTCCTCGACAACTTTGATTAAATCCATTTCTTTTTTAATTAAAATGTTAACACTCGCGCAATATGGCTAAGCTGCATGTCTTGCCAGAGATTACGCAAACCGGCTGCAAAAGTAGTCTTTTTGGCTGATATATGCAAGAATCTGCGCCACTGTAAGCGAAAATTAATTTAATTTTCTCCATTATTAGAGGTGTACCGTCACCACTCCTCCCTTTCCAATAGGGTATTCCTTTCCATCGGGCGTAAACGAGGTACAAAAGTAGATGAAGTAAGATTCCTGGCTTTTGGTAGTGTAGGTGGTCTCTACAATGGTAAATTTAGGTGTAAATTCCGGGAGATTGCTGAAATCCAGAGGTGGAAGATTTGGTTGGTTGAAAGTTTTTGCTTAAATTTGCACCTCGAATTGCGAATATAATTAATGAAAATATAATAAACGGCAATGAAAAGAACATTTCAACCATCTAACAGAAAGAGAGTTAACAAGCACGGCTTCCGTGAAAGAATGTCAACCGCTGACGGCCGCAAGGTTCTTGCACGCCGCCGCGCCAAAGGCCGCAAGCGTCTTACTGTAAGCAGCTCGATTGCCGGAAAATAATTGGAACAGGGCTTTTGTCCCTTTCCCCGCCGACTGCATATAAGTAGGGGGCATTTCCTTTTGGAAGTGCCCCCTGCTTATGTTTATTTCGTTTTTTTTTATTTGAGATTCAGCCGTTTAAGGGTAATGATGGTTTTGCCCTGGGCATCTTTAAGCACAGCGGTTGTACCGTCATGTCCGGGAGCAGCACTTTCAACCTCTTCAAGTGCCACAAGGAATTTTTGCTCGTTCTCTATGTCGGGGCACATCATCCGTGTTGTGGCAAGATCTTTGAATTGAAGCGAATTCTGTTTGTCTGGGTCAAGGAGCAGGTTGCCGTTGAGTATGTTGCAGCCTGTATTGCCATGCACTTTAAGCTCAGGCACGTCAATGACCAGTTTCATGCCGCTTTCGCTGCTTATCTCTTCGTTGCCAAGTTTAGTGACTTCCCACGCGCCATTGATAAAGGAAATGTCGCTCTTGCGCAGAATCATAACCGAGTTGCCTCCGGAATTTTTCATATAAAGAATGTAATCGTTGCCTATTTTTTCAATATTGAATTTCTTGACTGTTTCAAATGCCATGTTGATGCCGATTTCGTAAGGAGCATCCGGGCAATATTTCATTGTGCTTAAAAAATCAGAAGTTTTTTTCATTTCTCCGCCTGGAGTCACAGCAAGTGTCCCGTTTATGACATTGCAGCCGTTATTTGCGTAAACTTGAACAACGAATGGATTAACACCGGTGGTGTCAAATACCACATAAGGTCGTTCGTCACCAACAACTCCCTGACCATTGACGTTTGAAACGGTCCATTCTCCATAGAGTATATCGTCGATTGCAGCAATGGTCTCAGATGGTTTGGCTGTTACAACTTCGCCGGTGGTCTTGTCAACTTTTACAGCCGGTTTTGTCTTAAATTGTTCCAGCAGTGAGCAGCCCGTGAAAGTGAGAGCAAGGGCTGCGGCAGATAGTAGAAGTGAAGTTTTTTTCATATCAAGTTTGAATTTTAGTCAATGAAATTGGATTTGTATATATTATTTAAGGTGTGAGCGGGTGAAATTGTTCATCTTCCGGAGTAACTTCGCGGATATTGGAATATGATGGACAGTATCACGCTCACTGCGAGCGCCCATGGATATATCAGGTATTGCCAGGGTGCCGCAGGCGAAATTCCGGCAAGCGAGGTTGCGAGAAGTGTCTGCGCACCATAGGGTATGAGGCATTGGGTAATGCATGAGCAAGTGTCAAGCAAGGAAGCTGTTTTGCGCGGGTCGAGCGAGAACCGTTTTGCAATTCCACGGCTTATTGAGCCAACTGTGATTATTGCTACGGTATTGTTTGCGGTGCAGATGTTCACGGCGGAGGTGAGCAATGCGATACACGCTTGTGCGCCGCGTTTTCCTGT
>DAAJ01000122.1:16618-28217 GCA_001701115.1 Bacteroidales bacterium GP2 | reverse complement strand
GCATTACCCAATGCCTCATACCCTAGCAAGCAGGGTTATTATAATCAGCGAGCCCATTGAGTCTATTCCGCTGCCCATGAAACCAAGCATATCTATGATGCTGTTTCCAGCCATAATGCCTAAAACAATAGTCGCCGCTATTCCTGCCGTAAGCACTATCGTGACATTAATGCCGCAGATTGCAAGGGCTATTATGAGAAGGTATGGTGTTACCATCCATGGCTGGGAAACTTCTGATGCTGTAATTTCACTTACTCCGGACGGAATGAAAAGGTATGCCACAAGGGTCGCAACCGCAGCAGGTATGGCAAGCCACAGGTTCGCCCTGAACTTATCTCCCGCCTTGCACCCTTGCGTGCGCGTTGCTGCAATCGTTGTGTCGGATATGAAAGAGAGGTTATCTCCAAAGAAAGCACCGCCCAACACCGCTGCAACAACATAGGCTACATTGCCGCCGGAAGCATTTGCGAGCTCAGCGGCAAGAGGGCTCAGCGCAACTACTGTGCCCACTGAAGTGCCTATTGAGAGGGATATGAAGCATGCAGCAATGAATAAACCCGGCACAATATAGTCAGCCGGGAAAAATCTTAGGGTAAGCCCTACCGTAGCATCAACAGCGCCAATTTCCTTTGCCAATGAGGCGAATGCCCCGGCAAGAACGAATATCCATATCATGTATAGGATATCGCTATGTCCCGCAGAGCGCGAGAATATTTCAATGCGCTCGGTGAGGGGACGCCCGGCAAATGTTGCTATTCCCCAGATGCAGGCAAGTGCAAGCGCAACAGCAATAGGCACTTTATAGAAGTCGCCTATTATGATGGATAGCACAAGGTACAACAACAGGAATATCACTACAGGAGATAGGGAAAGCAGCCCGTTTAAATTGCTTATGCGGTTATGTGAGGTGGTTGATTCTGCCATAAGTAATGCAAAGTAATTAAAAATTACAGACTCCGGCAACCTGTTTTGGCAACTTCATTAAAGAATCTTGTTAAAATTTGCGGTTTGCGCTGAACCTAAATTTCTTATACCAAGTTATAAAGCATATATTAACTTAATACTTACGGTCATGAAAGTAAATACCGGGAAGACGCCTATTGCTTTGAGCGTTCTTGTTGCGATTCTATCGCTGTCGTTAGTAGTGAACCTTCCGGGGCTTGCGGTAACCCCTATGCTTGGAACGCTTTCAAAAATTTTCCCAAACACAACGCAGCTTGAAAAGCAGCTGCTCACAATGCTTCCCAATTTGCTTATCATCCCCTGCCTCCTGCTTGCCGGACGCCTGTCATTGTCCCGGCATAAACTTGCGGTGATAACGGTGGCGCTTGCAGTGTATTCACTTTGCGGCATAGCATACCTTTTTGCCTCTTCGATGGTGCAGTTGATTATAATAAGCTGCATGCTCGGGATTGGTGCTGGTATTCTTATTCCTTTCTCAACCGGTTTGCTTGCCGATACATTTGCCGGTCCGGAAAGAATGAGGCAGATGGGTTACCAGAGCGCGATTTCAAACCTGACCCTTGTCATTGCAACTTATGCCGTGGGTCTGTTGAGCCATGGAAACTGGCACCTTCCGTTCATTGTTTATCTTATTCCTATTATCCCTCTTGCCCTTACCCCGATGCTTAAGCGCATTCCTGCTGCTGACCTCTACGGCGCGCCGGCGGCAAAGAATGATGCCGACTCAGCCAGCGAAGGTGATGGCAAATTCATAATGTCCAAGCTGGTTGCAACAATCGCGGTGTATTTCTTCGTCACATATTCCTCAATTGTAATATCATATTACTGTCCTTTCCTTGTGGAGAAAGAGCATTGGTCAACAGATGTTGCCGGAACAGTTACTGCAATATTCTTTTTCTTCACTTTCGTGCCAGGTTTCACACTTAATTCCATAATATCCGCATTAGGTAAGAATACTTTGATTTACGCTATTCTGGCGCTTTTAGGTGGACTTGCACTTTTCGCTTTTGTTCGTGAGGAATGGTCCATGTACGTCGGAGCGGCACTCATGGGATTCGGTTATGGCATATATCAGCCTGTAATCTATAATAAGGCGACTCTCACGGTGACATCACCGAAAAAATCTACTCTCGCCCTTTCGATTGTGCTTGTAGCGAACTATACAACGATAGCACTTGCGCCGGTGATTATTGACGGTTTGCGCAGCGCGTTGCATGGCAATGCAATCATTGCATTTGCATTCAAGCTCAATTTTTTCCTGACGCTTGCTTTTGCAGTGCTGGTAGTGCTGAAACGTAATAGTTTCGTTTTCAGACCCGATTGATTTTAAACTTCAAATACGCTAAAGAGTGGTCAGGAGATATTTTTTTCCTGGCCACTCGCCTGTTTTTCGGTGGCGAGTTGCTATCTTTGCAACGAAATGAAACGCTATATACTTTTCTACGTTGCAGTGGCACTTGCTTTGATAGCAAATGTGTCATTGGCGAAGTCGCCTGAGATAGCACCTTCCTATGCATGGAAGATGCTTCCGCCGCTTGGACTTCATGAACCGGCAACGATAGACACGTTGCTGTATAATTATTACCTGAAATCGGTGCCAAACGATGTGTCACTCGCATGGGCTACCACCGGCAACCTCGGTGCCCAGGGCATGAATATGATTTATTTTGAGCGTCCGGTTATGAGCGATTTCTTTTTCCACGATCCTCTTGCGCACTGGCTGCCGGAAAAAGGGAATCATAAGTTTTATAACACAAGGGTTCCGATGACGCTCCTAAGTTATAATTTCGGGGGAGGACGTGAAAATTCACAGGATAGGCTTACTACCGTTTTTTCAGGAAATGTGAACAAGTGTTTTGAAATCGGAGCAAATATCGATTACCTTTACTCAAAGGGCAGTTACAATTACCAGGCGGCTAAGAATCTTGCATGGGGATTGTCAAGCTCATATATGGGCGACCGGTATGAAATGCAGATGTTTTACAATCATTACAATCTGCTTAACAAGGAGAACGGCGGCATCACTGACGATTTGTACATAACCGACCCTGAACAGCTGCAGGGTGGAAATGCATCCATAAACCCGAAAACAATACCTACCCGCCTTTCAGCGGCACACAGCCGCCTGCGTGGCAAAGAGCTGTTCATAAATTCCCGCTATAAAGTAGGATACTGGCATGTCACTCCTCCCAGTGATACTATTCCCGGTGACACTGTCGAGCATAAGGAATATATTCCGGTGTCAAGTTTTATATGGACGCTTGATTACAATACCGGCAGACATATGTTTAAGAACACTAATGCCGAGGAGGCACGTGAGTTCTGGACAAACAGCTATCTGAGTGACAACGGTTCAACTGATGTAACCTCGTATTGGTCGCTGAAGAATACATTTGGCATTTCCCTCCTTGAAGGTTTCCACAAATATGCCAAATTCGGTCTTGCGGCATATCTTACCCATGAAATAAGGCGTTATAACCAGACTATTGATTCTATTCCGTTAGGTGAAGGACGACCTGAGAATCTGACTCCCTATCCTTTTGACTCCAAACTTGCACCCAAGACCACAGAAAACCTTCTTTGGGTTGGCGGACAGCTCACAAAGCAGCGTGGCAGTTTGCTCCGATATGAGATAACCGGCAGGCTCGGTGTTGCGGGTCCGGTTGCGGGCGACGTGCATGTAGAGGGGAATGTATCCACCAAATTTAATCTTCTCGGTGATTCCGTTACTATTAATGCTTTCGGCAGATTTTCAAATGAGGAGGCACCATTTCTGATGAAGCAATATGTCTCCAACCATTTTATATGGAATAACGATTTCGGCAAAACCCGCAGGCTCAAATTCGGCGGATGGCTTACTCTTCCGCGAACAGGCACATATATAAATGCCGGAGTTGAGAACATCCAGAATATGATTTACTTCGGAGCTAACTCCTTGCCTGAGCAGAACGGAGGCTCGGTGCAGGTTGTAAGCGCGTCATTGAGCCAGGACTTAAAGGTGGGAATACTGCATTGGAACAATAAGCTGAATTTCCAGACAAGTTCAAATGACGCGGTGCTTCCACTTCCGAAATTCTCAGTTTATTCAAACCTATATATCCTTTTCAAAGTTGCAAAAGTGCTTGAAGTGCAGTTTGGAGTGGATTGCGACTACTATACCAAGTATTATGCTCCCGGTTACCAGCCGGCAACAACCACATTCTACAACCAGCGCGAAATGAAATGCGGAAATTATCCGTTCATGAACGCTTATGCCAACATGAAACTGAGCAAAACGAGGTTTTATGTATTGTTTTCACACGTTAACCAGGGTCTGACCGGCAACAATTACTTCTCCATGCCTCATTACCCGATGAATCCCCGCCGTTTCCAGCTCGGAGTATCGGTGGACTTTGCAAACTGATATGCGCCCGGTATTCACAAAAAAATCACAAGCACAGGCTTCTGTACTTATAGGTCTGTTTTTTTTCTTCATCATTATGATGGTGATGATTCGCACCTGTTCCACATCTCACCCAGAGACTGTGGAGAAAAAACCGAGCGGTGGTGACACCATAGATGTTGCTATAGAATACGGTCCATTGTCCTTATACCGTTATGAGGATACCCTGGGTGGTTTCGCTTATGATATTCTACGGCGCATGGAATCAGAGGCAGGGCTTAACTTCAAGTTTCATCCGGTAATGACCCTTAAGGAGGCGCTTGAAGGGGTTGATAAAGGTTATTATCGCCTTGTTGTTGCCGCAATGCCGGTGAGTGCAAATCTTCGCAGTAATTATGCAACCACCATACCGGTTTTTCTCGATCGTCAGGTGCTTGTGCAGATGAAAGGGGAGAATGATTCAATAGAAGTGCGGTCGCAGCTTGACCTTGCAGGAAAGCAGGTGTATGTTATGGCAGGTTCGCCGGTGGCAGAGAGGCTGCACAATCTTGCCTCCGAAATAGGTGATACCATATTTGTCATTGAAGACCCAGAATATGGCAGTGAGCAGCTTTTTATTCTTGCGGCAACCGGTGAGATTCCGAGAGCGGTTGTTACTGAGCGTTCTGCTAAAGCGTTGGCAGACGATTATCCTCAGGCGGACATTTCCACAGCAATATCTTTCACCCAGTTCCAGTCATGGCTTCTTGGCAAACAAGATTCCACATTAAAAACACGCCTCGATTCAATAATCGAGGCGCAGAAAAAGAAACCGTTTTACAAAAAACTTGAAAAACGTTATTTCGAGTAACCGTTATTTTGCGAGGTCTACAGTGACAGATGCAGGATAAATGCGTCTTGGGTCATGGTACTCCGCGCAGCTCTCCAGCATGTTGTCAAGGGTGCATTTCAGTTTGCCGGTGAAAACGCTCTTGCCGTTTACTACTACATTCACGGGGCGGTTCAAATCTACAAGCGCGCTGTTCAGGTATATTTTGAAGAGACCTTTTGTCGCAGGAGTATAGGTGCGAGCCGATTTCATGGCAATGCCCCATCTGCTGTCAGTTTCAATTGTGGAATAATCAACGTTGTCAACCGTTATGTTGATATTATTGCCGTTGATGTTCATTTCATAACGTGTGCGTTTGCTCTCATCTGGACGCTCAATGACCTGGAGATTATAGAAACCGGTACGATGGATTCCATCCATCTCGAAATCTTCCCATGAAACGTTTTTGGGATAAGGATTGCGCTTGAATGAAGCAAGCCACGGAGTAGTGGGGCGGTAGTCGATATGGTGCCCTCTGCCGGGAATCAGTTCTACGTTATGGATATATCCTGCTGGGTGTAAGGTCTGCAAGCTGTCAAATGCCTCCTTTGTGTATCGCGTGAGCTGGTCACGGTAAAAACCGAAATCCTGATCGCCTGTGCGGAGCGAGAATGCGATATTGCGGCAATTCTCTGCTGGAGCATTCACAAGCGGTTCGCCTCCAGCCATCGGCCCCGCGCCGGCAAGATAGTCGGCATAAAAAGATGCAAGTCTCTGGCTGCCATATCCACCTTCGCTGATGCCGAAAAAGTAAACCCTGTCCGGATCAACGATTTCACTTGCAAGGGTCTGGCGCAGCAGCTTTTCCCAAGTGTACTGTTTGCCTTTCTGCCACCAGCGGTAGTATTCCCCGGTGCGTGGAATACGCGGAACAAAATATGCTGAAGGGCTGTCGTCGAAAGTGTTGGCAAAGTATAATCCGTTGCTCCATTCGCGTGCAGGATCGCCTGAACCATGCAGGTACAGGAATAATGGATAACCGTTCTCCGGTTTCTCCCCTTTGCTGCCCCAATAATATTTCATAGCCGCATCGGCTTCAAGTGATGCAGGAATGTTCCACACCCCGCTGTCGCCGAGCGAAATAGGTTTGATGTCAGGTAATTTCTCTTCATCAAAAGTCTTATTGGCATCTTTCCATGCGTCCCACACGAGTGCTTGCATGGACGCAATATCACTTGGTTTTAGTTTTTTGTCAGGAGTGAAGGATGCAACTTTTTCTCCCTTCAAAACAGAGGAGAACCAATCGGAAACGGATGTCTGCAAGGACTCATCGGCAGCATTGGCAACCAATGCTGATGAACAAGTTAGCAATGCGCCGGCAATAATGCGGTTGAAATGTATAATCATTTGTTCAAAGGTATTTGATTTATGCAAAAGTCACTAAAATAATTGAGTTCTGCAAATGCATATTTTAAAAACGTGTGGAAAATATGTTTGGCGACGATGCTCATAGCACAGCCGTTACCTCCTTGAAAGCAAACTCTCGCTCCTCGCCGTCCCGTAGTTCCAGTACAAGATGTCCGGTTTCACGCACATCTTTTATACGCGCCTCAATCACTTCTCCTTTGGCATTGTCAATATACTTGAAAAAACCTTGCCTGCGCCACAGGCGATTCATGTATCTTTTGTGCAGCGACTCGCAGCAATCCATATATGCTCCAATCTTTGCCGCTATTTTCCCTAAAATTTTATCAGTATCCCTGTCTATGCCGTCAATTTGCTTGAGGCTAACGGGATTTGGCGCGTCGCTTACAAACACCTCTTGGTTTATATTCACCCCGATACCCGCAATGCTGCGTTCAACACACCTTCCAGTCAACGAATTTTCTATAAGGATGCCGCAAACTTTCTTGTCGCCGATGTAAATGTCATTGGGCCATTTCACGCTTACCTCCACACCGCAACCGGCAATCTCATCGGCAATCACCTCCGCCACTCCGAGCGCTACAGCCTCACTGATAAAAAACTGCCGGGACACATCCACTCCGCGTCCTGCAAAAAGCATGGAAAAGGTCAGGTTCTTCCCCGGCTCGCTTTCCCAACTGTTGCCGCGTTGTCCTCTGCCTGCGCTCTGGCAGCGCGCCGCAACCACGCACCCGTCCTGCGCTTCTCCTCTGCGCGCCATATCGGCAAGGAGGCTATTGGTGCTCCCGGTCTCCTCTACTATGATTATTTTAGCCTTCTCCATTTCTAATACTTTAGTTTAAAACTGACTGATGCAAAATTAATGATAAGTTTCGGGTTAGTAAAAAGAACGGTACCTATGCGGGCGGCTTTCAAGGCAATGCTCCTTAATAAGCGTTAATGAGCTGTGATGCAAAAAAACAAGCGCATCCATAGGGGTGCGCTTGTGGAATAAACTATGAAAAGGTTAAATTACAGGAGTCTTACTGACCTGTTTATAAATTCGGAGAGCTCCGAGCCTTTTAGCAGACCATTTGCAAGGAGTGCAAGGTCGATAGTCTGTTTTACCAACGGCTGGTCGGCACCATAGGCTTTGATTTCCTTTTCGCTCTCGTGGCGGTTGTGGGTAACGGTTTCCTCAAGGTTTTTAACCTGATTCTGCTCGTCATCGCTGAGCTTGCCGTCCTTTGCTGCGGAGCGGATAGAAGAAATCTTGTCGTTGTTCTCCTTGATAATTGCATTAAGAGGTACAATCTTGGGCATGAGGTTAGAGTCCGCTTCCTCTATAATCTTTTTGATGACAGGCTGCTCAGTGTTCACAATAAGGTTATAGCTGTCAGGAAGTTCGCTATAGAAGCTCATTCCAGGCTGCATTGCTGCCATATCCTTCATTCGCCTCATGTACTCGCTCTGTGTGATGAGCACAGGATTTGCTTCGGGAGACAGCGCCTCAAATGAAACAATGAACTCTGCCTTGTCAACTTTCGGAAGCTGGCTGCGGAAGAGGGTTGAAAGCATTTCGCGTTTATCGCTTGCCATTTCAACTGTCTTGCGGTCGGAAGAGGGGATAAGGTTGTCTATTACATCTGAATCAACCCTCACGAAGCGTGACTTTTCAAGTTTGCTTTCAAGCAAACCGATAAAGTGCGAGTCAAGCTGTCCGTCCATAAGAAGCACATCATATCCGCGGTCTGTAGCTGTCTTGATATATGAGTACTGGGCAACCGGGTCGGTGGTGTACAGGTAAACCACGTTGCCATCCTTGTCGGTCTGCGCCGATTCGATTAGGGTGCGGTACTCATCAAGGGTAAAGTACTTGTCATTTGTGTCTTTCAGGAGCACAAATTTCATTGCGGCATCGCAGAATTTCTCGTCGGTGAGCATTCCGTACTCAATAAAGATGCGGATGTCATCCCACTTCTTCTCGAAATCCTTGCGGTCGTTCTTGAAAATCTCTTCAAGACGCGATGCAACTTTTTTGGTGATGTAGCCGGAAATTTTCTTGACGGCGGTATCGCTCTGGAGATATGAACGGGACACGTTCAGAGGAATATCTGGTGAATCGATAACGCCCTGGAGAAGCATCATGAACTCAGGTACAACCCCCTCTACGGAATCGGTGACATAAACCTGGTTGCAGTAGAGCTGTATGCGGTTTTTGGTAATCTCGAAGTTGTTCTTGATTTTAGGGAAGAAAAGCACTCCGGTGAGGTTGAAGGGATAATCCACATTCAGGTGAATCCAGAAAAGGGGATCTTCCTGACCGGGATAAAGCTCATGGTAGAAGTTACGGTAATCTTCATCGGTGAGCTCGGCAGGCTTCTTGGTCCATGTCGGCTCAGTATTGTTGATTACTTTCGGACGGTCGGTATCCACCATCTTGCCGTCTTTCCACTCCTGCTCGAAACCGCTGATTACCGGAACAGGGAGGAATCGGCAATACTTTTTAAGGAGCGAGTCAATTTCGCCCTGCTGGAGGAATTTTTTGTTGTCGTCATCGATATACAGGATAATATCGGTTCCTCTTTCAGCCTTTTCAATGGGCTCCATTGTGTACTCCGGAGACCCATCGCATTCCCATTTCACAGCCTCAGCACCCTCTTTGTAGGAAAGTGAGCGGATTTCCACCTTCTTCGCAACCATGAATGCGGAGTAGAATCCTAAGCCGAAATGACCTATAATGGCGTTTGCGTTGTCCTTGTATTTTTCAAGGAACTCTTCCGCGCCTGAAAATGCTATCTGGTTGATGTACTTGTCAATATCCTCAGCGGTCATGCCGATACCGTGGTCGCTCACGGTAAGGGTGCCAGCTTTGGGGTCAACAGTCACCTTTACATTCATTTCGCCAAGCTCTCCCTTGAATTCACCGAATGAGGACAAGGTTTTGAGCTTCTGGGTGGCATCTATTGCGTTGCTCACGAGCTCGCGAAGGAAAATCTCGTGGTCGCTGTAAAGAAATTTTTTGATGACGGGGAAAATATTCTCGGTAGTAACCCCGATAGAACCTTTTTTAGTGCTCATATAATAAAGTGTTTTGATTTATATTCTCGTTTTATATAACAATTGAGCAAAAAAAATGCCACATTGAAAATGTGACATTTTTTACTTTGAAGTATCAAGTATGCTGACAGTATGTCAGTTTTCCTCACTCTTTGTTCTTGATTCTGGTGACGATTTTTTTCTCTTCAGGGTCGAAATCCACTTCAATCGCATCGCCGGGTTTGAGGTCGCCGGAAATGATAAATTCCGCAAGCTCATCCTCCAGGTATTTCTGGATAGCCCTTTTGAGGGGACGTGCGCCGAACTGCACATCATATCCGCGCTCCGCAATGAAATCTTTGGCGGCATCGCTGATAATGAGCGAATAGCCGAGCGAGTCAATGCGTTTGTAGAATCCGGCAAGCTCAATGTCGATAATCTTGAAGATTGAATCCTTTTCAAGCTGGTCAAACATCACTATGTCGTCGATACGGTTGAGGAATTCCGGCGAGAATGCCTTGTTCAGTGCTTTCTGTAAAACCCCGTGGGTGTACTCCTTGTCAACATTCCTTGTGGTGAAGCCCACTCCTGAACCGAAATCTTTCAGCTGGCGGGTGCCGATATTGGATGTCATTATGATAATGGTGTTCTTGAAGTCCACCCGGCGTCCGAGGCTGTCTGTGAGCCTTCCCTCATCCATCACCTGGAGAAGGAGGTTGAACACATCCGGGTGAGCTTTCTCGATTTCATCGAGGAGCACCACGGAGTAGGGGCGGCGGCGCACTTTTTCAGTCAGCTGTCCTCCCTCCTCGTATCCCACATATCCGGGAGGCGCGCCAACAAGGCGGCTCACGGTGAATTTCTCCATGTATTCGCTCATATCTACCCTGATAAGGGTATCTGCGGAATCAAAGAGGTATTCTGCGAGTTTTTTTGCAAGATGGGTTTTGCCTACGCCGGTCGGACCGAGGAACATGAATGTGCCAATCGGCTTGTTGGGGTCTTTGAGCCCGATGCGGTTTCTCTGGATAGCCTTTACGATTTTCTCTATGGCGGTATCCTGTCCGATTATGCTGCTTTTGAGGCGCGGGGTCATCTCTTTGAGCCTTTTCCCCTCTGCTTCGGCGATTCTCTGCACAGGCACCCCGGTCATCATTGCAACGACCTCGGCAACTTTCTCCTCGTCAACAGTCACCCTGTTGGCATTTAGCTGTTCCTCCCAGCGGCGTTTTGCCTCGTCAAGGTCACGGCGCAGTTGCTGCTCCTTGTCGCGGAATGCGGCAGCGCTCTCGAATTTCTGCGCCTGAGCCGCCTGGAGTTTGCTCTGCCCGGCTTCCTCGATAGACGCTTCAAGTGCTTCAATCTCCTTAGGCACCGTGATGTTGGTGATGTGCGCCCTTGAACCAGCCTCGTCAAGGGCGTCAATAGCCTTGTCGGGGAAGTTGCGGTCGCTCATGTAACGCTCTGTGAGGGTTACACATGCTTTCAGAGCATCCTCGGTGTAGTTTACATTATGGTGAGCCTCATATTTCTCCTTAATATTATGGAGTATGCTGAGGGTTTCCTCAGGAGAGGTCTGCTCTACCATCACTTTCTGGAAGCGGCGTTCAAGAGCGCCGTCCTTCTCTATGTTTTTCCTGTACTCGTCAAGGGTCGTTGCGCCTATGCACTGGATTTCACCTCGCGCAAGTGCAGGTTTCAGCATATTTGCGGCATCCATCGAGCCGGCGCTGTTGCCTGCTCCTACAATAGTGTGGAGCTCGTCGATGAACAGAATCACATCTTTATTTTTGGATAGCTCCGTGAGGATAGCCTTGATTCTCTCCTCAAACTGCCCGCGGTATTTCGTGCCGGCAACAAGCGATGCCATGTCGAGCGATACAACCCTTTTGTCGAAAAGCACACGCGAAACCTTGCGCTGCACAATCTTTAATGCAAGACCTTCAACGATTGCCGATTTGCCCACGCCGGGCTCGCCGATGAGAACAGGATTGTTTTTCTTG
>DAAJ01000122.1:0-16604 GCA_001701115.1 Bacteroidales bacterium GP2 | reverse complement strand
GCGAGCCGCTCTATTTCAGTTTCGCGCCCTACAACCGGGTCGAGGCGGTTCTCTTCTGCCGCCCTTGTCATGTCAATGCCGAACTTGTCAAGCACAGGAGTGTCGCCTCCGCGCTTCGATGCTGTGCCGGAGGATGCCGGAGCCTGATGCTGGTTGCTATCCTCGAAGGGTGCGTCATCCTCCTCATCGTCATCATCGCCGAATGTCGCGCCCATGCGGGGGGAATCGGCTACATTGGTGAGCAGGCGGAAGAGGCTGTCATAAGTCACTCCGGCGTTAATGAATTTAGCCATAAACGGTAAGCCTAATATTTCTGAATTATGGAATAATGCAAGCAAAAGATGCTCGGAGTCAACAACTTCACTGCGGAGCATCCGCGCTTCAAGAACGCTCAGCTTTATTAAGCGGTTTGAAAGGTCGCTCACTCTCACATTTGTGTCGTTCCTGTTGTCGCCGTGCTCCAGCGCCTCTTCAAACAGGTATTTGTCAAGGCTCTGCTGCAATTCGTAGGCAGAGGTGCCTGAGGCGGCGCGCTCCACCAGTTTGAAGCTCTTTCCNNATTAGGCTTACCGTTTATGGCTAAAAAGGGACAGGAGCATGTGTTCCGGCTGGATGACGTTGCCGTTGTGGCGTAGTGCCTGGCGCGTGCTCTCAGCGAGAATCTGCTTAAGTTCAGGGGAGAAATTTGTATCCATCAGTACTTTGTGTAGTTGCTTTTGAAGAGTTTATAAAATAATGTGTATGCACCTTTGCAGGGCATGCACTACAGGCACAGCAATAACTGTGCCAAAAGTGGCGGAGAAAGTATATTTAATCCTTATAACGATTAAAAAATATTTCTTGCTCACCAAAATTACAACATTTTCTAAAAAAATCATTACCTTTGTATGATATTTAACAGAGAGGCTTTTCCCATGCGCCGATGCCGCTTGTGCCCGCAGGTTAAAGCCTATCGAGGAAATAAAGATTGTTTTTCAACATGTTAGAAGCTGAAGATCGAATTCAAAGAATCGACATTGAAAATGAAATGAAATCGGCGTATATCGACTACTCGATGTCGGTTATCGTTTCACGTGCTCTTCCGGACGTGCGCGACGGGCTCAAGCCCGTGCACCGCAGGGTGCTTTACGGCATGAACGAGATGGGCAATACATCTGACCACCCCTTTAAGAAATCGGCAAACTGCGTGGGCGACGTTATGGGTAAATACCACCCGCACGGCGACTCATCTATATATGGCACTGTTGTGAGGCTTGCACAGCCCTGGGCTATGCGTTACACACTTGTTGACGGTCACGGCAACTTTGGCTCTGTGGACGGCGACGGCGCGGCGGCTATGCGTTACACCGAGGTGAGGCTCAAGAAAATCGGCGAGGATATGCTCACCGACATCAAGAGCGACACGGTTGATTTCCAACCTAACTACGACAATACCCGCATGGAGCCGGTTGTGCTCCCCACACGTTTCCCTAACCTTCTTGTAAACGGTGCGAGCGGTATTGCTGTCGGTATGGCAACAAATATACCGCCTCACAACCTCACTGAGAGCATAAATGCCTCTATAGCCTTGATTGACAACCCGGACATCACTATCCCGGAGCTCATGGAGCATATCAAGGCGCCGGATTTCCCCACCGGAGGCATCATCTACGGCTATAACGGGGTGAAGGACGCTTTTGAAACAGGTCGCGGCAGGATTGTTATCCGTGCAAAGGCAGAAATCGAGCAGGAGGGCAACCATGAGAATATCGTTGTCACCGAGATACCTTACAATGTCAACAAGGCGCTCCTTGTGCAGTATATCGCTGATCTTGTAAACGAAAAGAAACTCGATGGCATTGCCGATATTCATGACCTGAGCAACTACAAGGGCATGAAGATTGTCATAAAGGTGAAAGCCGATGCTAATGCAAATGTGGTGCTGAACAAGCTCTACAAGATGACACAGATGCAGGCGTCTTTCAGCGTCAACAATGTGGCTCTTGTAAACGGCAGACCCCGCACGCTCAACCTCAAGGAGATTCTTAAGGCGTTTGTGGACCACCGCCATGACGTTGTTATCAGGCGCACTAACTTCGAGCTTGCAAGGGCAAGGGAGAAAGCGCACATCCTTGAAGGACTGATTATCGCTTCACAGAATATTGATGAGGTAATAGCTATTATTCGTGCAAGCGAAAGCACCGACGAGGCTAAAGCCAAACTTACAGAACGTTTCGGGCTTACCGACCCGCAGACCTCTGCTATCGTTGAAATGCGCCTCAAGCAGCTCACAGGATTGGAGCAGGACAAGCTGCGCCACAATTATGACGAGCTCATGGCTGAAATTCACCGCCTTGAAGAAATTCTCAACAACGATGTCGTTTGTTGGAATGTCATTAAGGATGAGCTTGTTGAGGTCAGGGAGAAGTATGGCGACCCCCGCATGACGGCAATTGACTATACCGCAGGCGATTTCAATGCTGAGGATTTCTATGCCGACGATGACATGATTATCACTATCAGCCACTTCGGCTATATCAAGCGCACTCCGCTTTCAGAATTCCGCGCCCAGAACAGGGGAGGAGTTGGTGCGCGTGGCAGCAATACCAGGGACGAGGATTTCATCGAGCACATCTATCCGGCATCAATGCATAATTATATGCTCTTCTTCACCAGCAAGGGGCGTTGCTACTGGCTAAAGGTTTACGAAATTCCCGAAGGCGCGAAAAACAGCAAGGGCAGGGCTATCCAGAACCTTCTCAATATTGAGTCAGACGACTCCGTGAACGCATTCATCAGGGTCAAGGGACTTGAGGACAAGGAGTTCGTAACCTCCCACAACCTTGTGTTCTGCACCAGGAATGGCATTATAAAGAAAACAAGCCTTGAAGCATATTCCCGTCCGAGGGCAAACGGTGTCAACGCCATAATTATCCGTGAGGGCGACCAGCTTATTTCAGTTGAGCTCACCGATGGCAATTCTGAAATAATAATTGCTAACCGCAACGGTAGGGCTATCCGCTTCCATGAAAGCAAAGTGCGTGAAATGGGCAGGATGAGCACCGGTGTGCGCGGCATGACCCTTGACGATGACAATGACTCTGTGGTTGGAATGATTTGCATGTCCCCCGAAACAACAAACAATGTAATGGTTGTTTCTGAGAACGGGTTTGGCAAACGCTCGCTGCTTGACGACTACCGCATCACAAACCGTGGCGGCAAAGGTGTCAAGACCCTCAATATAACCGACAAGACTGGCAAGCTCGTTGCTATCAAGAGCGTTAACGATGAAAACGACCTTGTGATAATCAACAAGAGCGGCATTACCCTCCGTATCCGCGTTGCTGACATTCGTGTGCAGGGGCGTGCAACCCAGGGCGTGCGCCTCATTAACCTCGAAAAGCGTGGCGACAGCATAGCGTCAGTTTGCTGCGTCGACACCGATCCCGAGGAAGAGGTTGATACCGAAGTTCTTGAACTCCAGGCTCAGGCGGTTGAGGAAGCTGTTGATGAAATGGTGGATGAACTCACTGAGGAACCCGAAGAATCTGAAGGCTCGGAAGAAATTGAGGATTCAGAGGAAATCGAGGAGGAAGTTGAACCCGATGACGAATAATATACATAACCCTAATAAATAATTTCACAAACCTAAAGATTATGAAAAAGTTTAGCCTTTTAGGTCTTTGCCTCTTTGGAGCATTTGCCCTTTCGGCTCAGACAAATGTAGTAAAGGATGTAGAGCAGGCGCTCAAGGCAAGCAAGCCCGACTACGCAGCTGCACTCAAGCAGATCAAGCCCGCTCTCACAGATGAAGCCACGAAAAACGATCCCCTTGCATGGAAACTTGCAGGTCAGGCTGGCGTTGGCATCTATGACGACCTATATCTCAAGGAGCAGCTCGGCAACCAGCTCACAAATGATGAGAAAAAACAGGCTGGTTACGGTCTTCTCGAATGTTACAACGACTATCTCACAGCTATTCCCCTTGACCAGCAGCCGGATAAAAAAGGCGTTATGAAGCCCGGCAAGCTCACAAAGGGCATGATTAAGACACTTAATGAAAACTACGCACAGCTCCAGACAGCAGGTATCCTCCTCTTCCAGGCTGGCGACAACCAGGGCGCGTATGACGCTTGGGAAATGTTTGTGACTGTTCCCAACAATCCTGTTCTCGGTGAAAATGCACCTAAGGCATTGCCCGACACTGTGGTTGGTCAGATGATGTACTACCAGATGCTTGCTGCGCTCATGGCTAACCGCAATGACCTCGCTCTTGCAAAAGTTGAGCCCACTATCAAATCTGGCTACAGCAACCCCGAAGTGTATGTTTACGGTCTTGAGGCTGCACGCCGCCAGAATGACAGCATCGCTATGGTTGACATCGCAAAACGTGGCTATGAGAAGTACGGAACATCAAACATCACCTTCATTGGTGAAATCATCAACGACCACCTCAACCGCAACGACTTCAAGGGTTGCGAAGCACTCGTAAGCGAAGCGCTTGCTG
The DNA here is from genome assembly GCA_001701115.1 of Bacteroidales bacterium GP2. Lineage (GTDB taxonomy): Bacteria > Bacteroidota > Bacteroidia > Bacteroidales > Muribaculaceae > Paramuribaculum. Next base: position 12,118 of record DAAJ01000122.1, on the reverse strand, counting down.
CTACCCCGGACACTGCGCTTGCTATCAAGAGCCAGCTCTATGATATCCTCGGCGTTGTTTACGAGCAGGAAAACAATGAGCCAGCGGCTATTGAAAACTTCAACAAGGCTATCGAGCTAAACCCCGAAAGCGGAAAGAACTACTACGACCTTGCCCGTATCGTTTACAACCAGGCTGTTAGGCTCGATGAAAGCGCAGAGAGCGAAGAGCAGCGCGTTAAGGAAGTTAACCCCAAACTCATCGAAGCTGCAAAACTCTTTGAAAAAGCTTACAGCCTCGATTCTGATAACCTCACAGGTATTCCCAACATCCTCTATCGCCTCTATTATCGTCTTGGCGACGGTTATCAGGACCAGGCAAGCAAGTGGGAAAACATGTAATCCCACCTGAGACACTTGCATAACCGCATTTATTAGGGTAGTGCCGATGGAGGATATGCCTTCCGGCATTACCCTGATTTTTTACCATTTCCGCTTAATGTTAAAAGTTGTAAATCAATCCGTCACTTTTTCATTACCTGTGTTATATAAGTAAAACAAACTTAAAAGTACACAGTTATGAAAGCACTATTAGCAATCGCAGTTATCCTCGCAGTAATTGGAGCAGGATTTATGGTAGCAACAATGTTTACCACAGGTGGTGAACTCGTATTGATGTCAATTGGCGCTGGACTTGCGCTTGCAGCATTTATCTGCACCTTTGTTGCATACGTCAATAAAGCAGTGAAGTAGCTACAGACACTCTGAACGCATTCGCGGGATTGCCCAACCGGACAACCCCGCTTTTTTATTCCACCACACCATAAATCTCCCATCCCTGCACAAACCCGGCTATAGATAGCACATTCCCCCTCTTGTCTGTACTGGCTATGACACATCATAGGCGTACTTACTAAAAAATGGACGATTATTGCTGCGCAACGGCATTTTTACTATTTTTGCGGGAGATTACAACCCTACGATATGACCACACAGGACACTAATGCCCAGTTTGAGGCGGCTATGGCTAAATGCCGGGACATTTTTGAGAAGAAATTGAAAGACTACGGCGCTTCGTGGCGCATTATGAGACCCGAGTCTATTACTGACCAGATTTTCATTAAGGCGAAGCGCATCCGCTCACTTGAAACAAAAGGGCATTCAATGGTAGGCGAGGGGATTCTTCCGGAATTTCTGGCAATCGTCAATTATGGTCTCGTCGGGGTGATTCAGCTTGAAAAAGGAGCGGCTGACTCTGTTGATATCTCAGCAGACGAGGCGCTTGCCCTTTATGATTCCCTTGCAAAAAGGGCGACTGAACTTATGAAAGCTAAAAACCATGACTATGACGAGGCATGGAGAGGAATGAGGGTAAACTCATATACCGATTTGATTCTCACCAAGATTCAGCGCACCAAGCAGATTGAGGACAACTGCGGGCATACTTGCGTTTCGGAAGGTATTGACGCCAACTACCTCGACATGGTGAACTATGCTGTGTTCGGCATCATCAAACTCACTGAGCGGAATGGCAACTGAAACAGGACAGCAACCGGTGGCAGGATATGCCAAGGCAATTGTCTGGCTGCTGCGTGTTATTGTCGGTGCGGTCTTTGTTATATCCGGATTTGCTAAGGCTGATGACCTTTATGGTTTCATATTTAAGATAGAGGAATATCTTGAGGTGTGGGGAATGCCTGAACCACGCTCCCTTGTGCTTGTAGGTGCAATGGCGTTAAGCATGGCGGAATTTCTGCTCGGCTGTATGCTTCTGTTAGGTTGCTACAGGCGTGCCGTTGTTTGGCTGCTGTTGCTTATGATGGTGGGAATGTTGCCGCTCACCGCATACATATATTTTACTGACCCGGTGCCGGACTGCGGGTGCTTCGGTGACTTCCTTATCCTGTCAAATGGTGCCACGTTCTTTAAAAACATCCTTCTCACTGCCGCACTAATATACCTTATTAAATATAATAATAAGGTGGAAGGGCTTTTCGGCGCATATATCCAGTGGCTTGTAGCAACAGTGTGTGCCGCATACATCCTCATTATAGGCATGGCTGGATATTTTTTGCAGCCGCTCATTGATTTCCGCTCTTTTCCTGTCGGTGCTGACCTGGTTGCCGAGGAGGATAATGGCGATGAAGGGGAGTTTGAGTTCATTTATGAGAAAGATGGTGAAACAAAGTCATTTGGAGTGGACGAATTGCCGGACTCTACATGGACTTTTGTTGACCGCAAGCAGATAGGCGGCAAACAGCATGACAAAACAGAGCTTGTGGTTCTTGAAGATGGGGAAAATGTAACGGAAGATGTGATTTCCACCTCTGGAGACCAGTTGGTTATCCTTATTCCCGACTATAGCAGGGCAGATGTTTCCAATACCTATCTCTTTAATCTCCTCGACAATTACATGAAAGCCCAGGGCGGCAGCATGATGACTCTGGTTGCGGCGGATGCAGACAAGATAGAGGAGTGGAAAGACTTGTCAATGGCAGACTATCCCGTGTATTATGCAGAGCCCACTACGCTTAAAGAGCTGGCGCGTGGAATAATGCCGGTGGTTTTCCTCCGCGACGGCAAAATAATTTGGAAACGGACCTCTCTTTCAATAAATCCTGACATTTTTGAAAATGCAGAGGATAAGCCGGGACTGTTGGATGAACTCGCTTTTGACGGTCCGGGAACTGCACGAAACCTCACTGCGGCTCTTCTTGCGCTGCTTGCTATACTTTTTATGCTCGACAGGAGCGGAAGGCTGCTTGCATGGAGCATTAAGATAAGAAAAAAGGCACAGAGTCTGAAATAATTAGTATCTTTGCATCGAAAGGAGCAATAAGCCCTTTGGATTGAAATAAAAAACATCAATTATAATCATTTTCAATTATACAAAACAATGAGAAAGAATATTGTAGCAGGAAACTGGAAGATGAACACCACCCTTGAAGAAGGTGTAGGTCTCGCTAAGGATGTCAATGAAGCACTTGGCAAAGTAAACGCAGCTTGTGACGTTATCATCTGCGTTCCTTTCACTCATCTTGCTCCGGTTAATGCCGTTATCAACCCTGAAAAGCTCGGTCTTGGTGCTGAAAACTGCGCTGACCACAAGAGCGGCGCATACACCGGTGAGGTTAGCGCTTCTATGGTTGCTTCTACCGGCGCAAACTATGTTATCCTCGGTCACTCAGAGCGTCGCCAGTACTACGGTGAAACAGCGGAGACACTCAAAGAGAAAGTTGCTCTTGCACTTGCAAACAACCTTACTCCAATCTTTTGCATCGGTGAAGTTCTCGAGCAGCGCGAAAACGGCACATACCTTGATGTTGTCAAGGCTCAGATTGAAGACGCTCTCTTCAACCTTTCTGCTGAGGACTTCTCCAAGCTCATCCTCGCATACGAACCCGTTTGGGCAATCGGTACAGGCAAAACCGCAACTGACGACCAGGCACAGGAAATGCACGCTTTCATCCGTGGCGTGATTGCTGACAAATACGGCAAGGAAGTTGCTGAAAACACCTCAATCCTTTATGGTGGCAGCTGCAAGCCTTCAAATGCACGCGCTCTCTTCGCTAAACCCGACGTTGACGGCGGACTTATCGGTGGCGCTTCCCTCAAAGCTGAGGACTTCATGGGCATTGTTGAAGCTTTCAACTAATACCTGCTGAATTAGAGTAAATTCAAAATAATCTATAGACTGCAAAAATATTTTCGTATTTTTGCAGTCTATTTTATTTGTATGAAACGACTCAACTTTCTGTTCATAGCTATGTTTATGTGCCTGTGCGCAACAGCACAGACCGCAACCGATGCCGAAATCGTAAGCCACATTACTGAAAACGGAGTAAATACGATTGTGCAGCCGGAGGCGCTGAACCGCTTGCTTAAGCGAGTCAAAGGTCATGCGCTCAATGCTGAAACCCAGAATGGCGATGCTGATGACGAATCCACTGCAAGAGACCGAAATGCCGGCTACCGCGTCCAGGTTTTTTCTGACAACCGTCCGGCGGCTAAAGGCGAAGCGCGCACAAAGGGCAGGGCTATAGCTGAAAGGTTTCCAAGTTACAGGACATATATCAAATACACCTCTCCGTACTGGCGTCTGAGAGTCGGCGACTTCCGCACAAGGCGTGAAGCTGAGGACGCAGCAGAGGCTATCCGTCAGGCATTTCCTTCCTACAGCAGAGAGGTAAGGGTAGTTGCCGACAGAATCACAATTTCCGCAACCCAAAACTGATATGGAAAAGGATTTAGAATATCCACAAGCCACAATAGACAGCATATCTTACCATATAGAGGAGATAATAAAGCTATTAGGTGAAAATCCTGATAGGGAAGGACTTAAAAAAACTCCGCAGCGTGCTGCAAAAGCATTGTATTTCGCTACTTCCGGCTACCGGTCCACTCCGGAGGATGTTGTTGGAGATGCTCTTTTCACCGCTCCCTCATCTGGCGCGGTAATAGTGAAGGATATTGAATTTTACTCGTTTTGCGAGCATCACATCCTTCCGTTTTTCGGCAGAGTGTCCGTTGGATACCTTCCTGACGGCAAAATCATTGGCTTAAGCAAAGTGGCAAGGATTGTAAATCTTTACGCACGCCGGTTGCAGACCCAGGAGCGATTTACCCGACAGGTTTGTGACGCGGTGGAGAAAGCAGTGGGTGCAAAAGGTGTGATTGTTATATGCAACGGTCAGCACATGTGCATGAAAATGAGGGGAGTGGAGAAGCAGGATTCATCTACTACCACTGTTGCGACTACCGGCGAGTACAATGAAAATGCTGCAATCCGCGCTGAATTCATGTCTACTGTTTCGTATAAGTGAATCTTTTGTGATACAAAATAAAAAACGCTGCGGTAAACCGTAGCGTTTTTTGTATGTATTTGTTTGTTAAATGTTTATTCTTCGGTTTTTTCCTCTTCTGTTTCAGGTTCCTCAGGCTGGTATTCGGTGATTCCGGCAGCAAGGAGGGCATTGTACCAGTTGAGCACTTTGCGGATGTCGTTTGTGTAAACGCGGTCACGGTCAAAATCAGGCACAGCCTCGCCAAACCATGTGCGTACAGCGGCATCGTCAGCAAAACCTTTCACGTCAATAGGCTGTCCTTCCGCTTTTGCTTTCACTGCGTCAAGGATGTCTGCAAGCGGTTTGTCCTCCTCGGTTGTGTAGATGGAAATGTCACCGAGCGAAACAACTTTGTCGTGAGCGTATGCCGGAGTGCGCTTTCCGGTTGCAAGTGATTCTACTATAAGCATATTCTTACCCTGGCTTACAAGCTTGTAAAGCCCAGGTTTTCCGGCTATTGAAAGTATTGTTCTAATCATATCTTGTTATATAAAGTACATATTCCAATTAGTTTGCAGCCACAAAAGTAATTAAAATTCGGTAAATGTGAGTAACTTTGTGGTTCAATGACGAAAATTATAGATGGCTACTTTCTTTAAACTTCTGTTTCAGCTTATTTTATCTCCTGCTCAAGGATGGAATGACGTGTCGCATGACAGCGTTGACCCGCGCAGGCTCCTTTCTGCGGGATTCTATCCTTTAATCAGCGTTACGGCGCTTGCATTTTTTTTGCAAGGGTTTTATCATCCAGGCACACCGTTTGTGTATCTGCTTGAAGAGTGCATAGTTGTGTTTGTGCAGTATTTCCTGTCTTTTTTTGTAGCGCAGTTTATATTTACATCCTTCATCCACAGGTATGTCAAGTCTGAACCGAGCGAAAAACGCAATAACACTTTCATAATTTTCTCATTATCACTCCTTGCGCTCGCCAGCCTTGCGGAGAACTGCATACCTATTTTCATGCCCATCCGTGAATTTTTCGCAATTTATGTGGCTATAATCATGTGGCGCGGCTCACGTTATATGGCTGTATATCCTGATAAGATAGGCAGTTTTATGATAATGAGTATCTTAGCGATACTTGTGCCTCCTTTTGTCATAGGTTTCCTCTTTAACCTCATCATACCTTCGGTAGGCTGAATTAATGACCTGTAAATCATTGAATATATGAAACTTAAAGGTTCAGATATAAATATCAAGAACCGCCGTGCGCGGTTTGACTATGAAATCTCCGATACTTTCACCGCCGGAATGGTTCTTACCGGCACGGAAATCAAATCCCTGCGTCAAGGCAAAGGCTCTCTTACAGATAGCTTCTGCTATACCGTGGATGGAGAGATTTGGGTGAAAAACATGTATATCGCAGAATATTTTTACGGTTCTTACAATAACCATTCCGCCCGCAGGGATCGTAAACTTCTCCTGACCAAGAAGGAGATAGCGAAACTTGCAAAAAGCGGAAAGGAGTCCGGCTACACTATTGTTCCGCTCAAAGTTTTCATCAACGAGCGCGGTCTCGCCAAGATGGTGATAGGCTTGGGGCGTGGCAAGAAGGAGTATGATAAGCGCCAGAGCATCAAGGAGCGTGATGACAAGCTCGCTATTGCGCGTGCATTCCAGAAAAAGTGATAACAACGGTCTGTTTTCTCTTTCCGGCATTATAAATATGCCATAAAATCGCTTTTTTTGGAAACATCAACGGAAGTTATTAAATTTGCAAGGAAATGAATGCGGATTGCACCGCTTTATATCATGCGGTGGTTCACTGAGTTTCACAGGAATATAGTAAAAGCAGAAAATATTTTTTATAACCTTAACCATGGCAGAAAAAAAAGAAAAATTGTTTGACCAGTTTCCCCCGGTATCAACAGCCGAGTGGAAAGCCAAAGTAGAGGCAGACCTTAAGGGTGCCCCCTTTGACAAGAAGTTGGTCTGGCGCACAAACGAGGGCTTCAATGTTCAGCCCATGTATCGCGCGGAAGACATCGAGGGCTTCGCTACAACAGAATCCCTTCCCGGTGAATATCCTTATGTTCGCGGTACCCGTTCAGATAACGACTGGCTTACCCGTCAGGAAATTCCTGCAGAAGATGCAAATGCCGCTAATGAAAAAGCTAAGGAAGTGCTCACAAAGGGCGTTACCTCTTTAGGTTTCAGCGGTTGCGGCAGCGATTACGAAACAGTATGCACTCTTCTTGAGGGCATTGACATTGCAAAAGTAGAAGTGAACTTCCGCTGCTGCCCCCGCCACGCAGAGGAGCTTGCAGAGGCACTTGTCAAATATATCGGTGAAAAGAAAGCTGAGGAAACTTTCCGCGGCTCAATCGATTTCAATCCTTTCCGCAAGGCTTTGAAGCATGGCAAAGCTTTCCCCGGCGACATCGCCGCTATGGGCAAGCACCTTGTTGAAATCACTGCAAATGTTCCGGGTCTTAAAGTGCTCGCAGTTGACAGCGTTATGCTCAGCGATGCAGGCGCATACATTTTCCAGGAACTCGGCTATGCCCTTGCTTGGGGTGCAGAATGGATGACCCTCCTTACTGAAGCAGGTGTCAGCGCTGATGCAGTTGCAGGAAAAATCAAGTTCAACATGGGTATTTCCAGCAATTACTTCATGGAGCTTGCAAAATTCCGTGCTGCGCGAATGCTCTGGGCTCAGATCGCCCACCAGTATGGCGCAAGCGAAGCAGCTTGCAAAATGGCTGTTCATGCAATCACCTCACGCTTCAACCAGACCATCTATGACGCCCATGTGAACCTGCTCCGCAGCCAGACCGAGTGCATGAGCGCAGCTCTTGCAGGTGTTGATTCAATCACAGTGACTCCTTTTGACGCTCCTTACGAGACTCCGGATGATTTCTCTGAGAGAATCGCCCGCAACCAGCAGTTCCTTCTTAAGGAGGAGAGCCATCTTGACAAGGTTGTTGACCCCGCAGGCGGCAGCTACTATGTTGAAACCCTCACAGTGTCTATCGCCAACGAGGCTTGGAAGCTCTTCCTTGAAATTGAGGAGAAGGGCGGATTCCTCGCTTGCGTGAATGACGGCACAGTGCAGAAAGCTGTACGCGAAACTTCTGAAAAGCGCCACACTGATGTTGCGCGCCGCAAAGAGATTCTTCTCGGCACCAACCAGTACCCCAATATCAATGAAACCGCAGCAGGCAAAATCAAGAACACATCATGCGGATGCGGTTGCTCGCACTCAGGTGAGGAGGACAATGAAGCCAACACTCTGCCCACAACCCGTGCGGCAAGCGATTTCGAGGCTCTCCGTCTTGCAACCGAGGCTGCTTCAAACCGCCCGAAGGTGTTCATGCTCACTATCGGCAACCTTGCAATGCGTCTTGCCCGCGCACAGTTCAGCACTAACTTCTTCGGCTGTGCCGGTTATGAAATCATTGACAACCTCGGCTTTGACACAGTTGAGCAAGGTGTGGATGCAGCTCTTGAAAAGGGTGCAGACGTTGTGGTTCTCTGTTCAAGCGACGATGAATATGCTGAACTCGCTCCCGCAGCGTTCAAGTATCTTGACGGCAGAGCTGAGTTTGTTGTTGCCGGCGCTCCCGCTTGCTCCGACGACCTCAAGGCTCTGGGCATTGTAAACTTTGTCAATGTTCGCAGCAATGTTCTTGACACCCTCCGTGCTTTCAATGCCAAATTGCTTAAATAAGTAACTCACCCTCATAATATTTCATTATCAATGAGACCCGATTTTAAAGAAATAGATATTACGAAGGACGCATTTGCCAATAAGAGCGCTGCGCCCCAGCAGGGTGAGGAGTGGCTCACCCCCGAACTCATTCCGGTGAAACCGGTTTACACAAAAGAGGATCTTGAAGGTCTGGAACATCTCAATTATGTTTCCGGTCTTCCTCCGTTCCTGCGCGGTCCGTACAGCGCCATGTATCCTCTCCGTCCCTGGACCATCCGCCAGTACGCAGGTTTCTCTACCGCTGCCGAGAGTAACGCTTTCTACCGCCGCAACCTCGCAGCTGGTCAGAAAGGTCTTTCAGTAGCTTTTGACCTTGCAACACACCGCGGATATGACGCAGACCATGAGCGTGTTGTAGGTGACGTTGGCAAAGCCGGTGTTTCCATCTGCTCTCTGGATGACATGAAGGTGCTTTTCGACGGCATACCCTTGAACAAGATGTCTGTATCCATGACAATGAACGGTGCGGTGCTTCCTGTCCTCGCTTTCTACATCAATGCAGGTCTTGAGCAGGGCGCCAAGCTCGACGAAATGGCAGGTACAATCCAGAATGACATCCTGAAAGAATTCATGGTGCGCAACACCTATATTTACCCGCCGGAATTCTCAATGCGCATTATCGCCGACATCTTCGAGTACACCTCACAGAACATGCCTAAGTTCAACAGCATCTCTATCTCCGGCTACCATATGCAGGAGGCAGGCGCTACCTGTGACATCGAGCTTGCTTACACACTCGCTGACGGTCTCGAATATCTCCGTGCCGGTGTTAATGCCGGAATGGACATTGACGCATTCGCTCCGCGCCTGTCATTCTTCTGGGCTATCGGCATGAATTTCTTCATGGAGATTGCCAAGATGCGTGCGGCACGTATGCTCTGGGCTAAGATCGTGAAGCAGTTCAACCCGAAGAACCCCAAATCTCTCGCGCTCCGCACCCACTCACAGACTTCAGGCTGGAGCCTTACCGAGCAGGATCCCTTCAACAATGTCGGCAGAACCTGCATCGAGGCTATGGGCGCAGCTCTTGGTCACACACAGTCACTTCATACCAACGCTCTTGACGAAGCTATCGCGCTCCCCACAGACTTCTCAGCACGTATTGCCCGCAATACCCAGATTTATATCCAGGAGGAGACTATGGTTACCAAGCAGGTTGACCCCTGGGCTGGTTCATACTATGTGGAGGCTCTCACAAACGAGATTGCTCACCGCGCATGGGCACACATCCAGGAAATCGAGAAGCTCGGCGGCATGGCTAAAGCTATTGAAACCGGTCTTCCCAAGCTCCGTATCGAAGAGGCTGCCGCTCGCACTCAGGCACGCATCGACTCAGGTCGCCAGACAATCGTGGGCATCAACAAGTACCGTCTTGACCACGAAGATCCTATCGACATCCTTGAGATTGACAACACCGAGGTGCGCAAAGAGCAGATTGAGCGCCTTAACGAGGTTAAGAGCCACCGCGACGAGGCTAAGGTTAAAGAAGCCCTTGCAGCAATTACCGAATGTGTCCGCACCAAGGAGGGCAATCTCCTTGACCTCGCTGTAAAAGCAGCAGGACTCCGTGCTACCCTTGGTGAAATCAGCGACGCTTGTGAAGAGGTCGTTGGCAGATATAAAGCAGTAATCAGAACTATTTCAGGCGTGTACTCAAACGAAACCAAACAGGATCCTGACTTTGTTAAAGCTCAGAAAATGTGTGAGGAATTTGCGAAACGCGAAGGTCGCCAGCCCCGTATCATGATTGCGAAGATGGGTCAGGACGGTCATGACCGTGGAGCTAAAGTTGTTGCAACCGGTTATGCGGACTGCGGCTTTGACGTTGACATGGGTCCGCTTTTCCAGACTCCCGCAGAGGCAGCCCGCCAGGCAGTGGAGAATGACGTGCATATCCTTGGCGTAAGCTCACTTGCCGCTGGTCATAAGACCCTTGTGCCTCAGGTAATCGAAGAGCTCCGCAAGCTCGGCAGAGAGGATATCCTCGTAACTGCCGGCGGCGTGATTCCCGCACAGGACTATGACTTCCTTTACAAAGCTGGCGTTGCCGCTATCTTCGGTCCCGGCACCCGCATTCCCGAGAGCGCAATCAAGATGCTCGAACTCCTTGAGGAAGAGTAATCGAAAGGCTTATTTCCCATATCTTAATCCCGGTTGGTTGCAGCCGGGATTTTTTATGTCTCCTCCTTGCATTGCATCCGTTTTTTCTTATCGCGCATATACACCATCCATTCGGCACGTGTGATAGGCTTTGAATGCCCGTAACCGTGATCCGGGCGCAATACCTCTGCAACAGGACTGCATAGGTTGAACAGGTCTTCGGCAAGTATCTTGTGGTTAACATATTTCCTTATAGGTGCGTGTTCCTTTTTTGTCCGCTCAAACATCACCTTGATGGCAAGCTCCTTGTGCAGCTCCGGGTCGAGTTTCAGCAAATCGCTGTACTTGGCGGCGCAGCATCTCGGGTCTTCTCCTGAAAAATATTTTTTCAGAGCAGGCACTGTCCTGATTATGTTATCCTGTTCCTGCCTCGAATACCTTTTATCGTCATCATCGCATTTAGCGGGTGCAACTGAAACGCATGGTGCTTCTTTTTTTGAGGAATCCGCCGGTTGGGTGCCTTCTGCATTGCTATTGCTGCCTTTCTGCGATTCCATGAACCGGGCGTACTCCTCTCTTGTAATGATAGCGCCTTCGCCATAGTTGATTCCCGGGCGGAGTCCGTCAAACACAGGGTAGCAGATATTAAGGAGTTCAGAATCGAGCTGTATCAGGTTCCTGCATTGCTCTAATGGTATTCCCTCTTTCCGGGCAAGAATGCACGCTGCCTTCACCGCAATTTCTTTGTGCAGTTCATGGTCAAGGCGGAATGTACGTTCAGTGTATTCCGCACAGTGGTTTCGTTCCCTGTTTGAGAAATATTCCACGAGAGCCGGCACATTGGCAATGGTTTCGTCAAGGTCTGGCAGGGTATCAGTCGGATTTTCGGTTTCCTTTGATGGCTCCGGGGCAGCAGGTGATTCAGGTTGTGGGGCAGGGGAAGCGGTCTGGACGTTCTCCTCAATTTCTGTTTTGATAAACTCAAAAGCTATTGCTTCTGCGGTTTTGAGTTCCGGTGCTTTCCCGGATTCAATGTACTCCATCAAAGCATCCATGACATTGTGCCTGATGTTGTCGGAAAAACGTTTGAGAATCCGGTACCATTTCAAATTAAAAGAAAAATTTTCCATAGGTGTGTTTTTTATTTAGTTATTAAATTAAATGATTGTTTGTGTTTGCACTGCAAAGGTAATAAATAAATTGATATATTACCAAATATTTTTGAAGAAATTTTGTGAAAATATAGAATATTGTTGTGCTATCGCTTAACCACGAGGCAACTAACTGAATGCGCTTCGCATACATGAGGTTTCGGCTATGTGGGGCGCACATACGCCATTCCGTATATATCCAGATGGTGGAAGTACGCCGTAGAGATCATGAAGAAATATCCACAGCGTCGCATCTCCGAAGCTCCGTGAGGAGATGTGCATGTCGTCCCCAGGCTCCCATACGGTCGCCAGGGGTTATACACGGAGTCGCGC
>DAAJ01000064.1 GCA_001701115.1 Bacteroidales bacterium GP2 | reverse complement strand
AACATATTCTATTAACCGTATATAATTACATATTTATGAAAACTTCCCTCTCTTTTTTCACCAAAGGAATCGCTGTTTTATGCGGTTCACTCCTTGCAGTGTCATGTTCATCAGAAGCTGACGACCTCACAAAAAACAATCCGCTTGAACCTATCGAACTTTCACGAACAGAAGTAGAAGTTTCGGCTAACGTCAAAAACTTTTCATTAGACCTCCTGAAAGCCACTGTAGACAACAGCGAAGATGGCAAAAACGTAGCCGTTTCCCCGCTCGGCGCTGCGATGGTTGCAGGAATGTTCGGCAACGCGCTTGCTGTTGAGGACCGTGACGAGCTTGCCGCTGCGCTGCGCATCGAAACAGCGGACTTGTCCGCACTCAACTCATTAAATGCCAAGATGCTCACCTCCTTGCCAAATCACGATAAATCGGCAAAGCTATTGCTATCAAACGGCTCTTGGTTTGATCAGGCACTCATTCATCTTAATGACTCTTACCGCGCTATTCTTCAAGACACATACAATTCTGAAATATCATTTGCTGATTTCAGTAATCCCGCAACCCTTGAAGCAATCAATTCATGGGTATCTGACCGCACGGAAAAAGCGATACCTCTTATTTTGCCACAGCTTTCACCATTTTCGCGTGCCGTTTGGCTAAATGTGCTGTACTTCAAAGGAGCATGGACAAGCAAATTCGACAAATCAAAAACACAAGAAAAGGATTTTACTCTTGAAGAAGGCACAACGACAAAAGTTAAAATGATGACGGGTGCAGAAAAAGTTCATGGCACACTAATCCACAAATTTATCAATGGCTATGACGGTCCCATGAGTGGACCGAATGCCGACACTGAGAACATCTTGACTACCACAATGCTGACTATGGATTACGGGAACGGCGCATTCGCTTTCAGTGCTGTGATGCCTGACGCAAGAATCACTATAAAAGACTTCCTCGCTGAAAACTCCGGCAACCTGCTTAACGCTATCTCCACGCCAGAAATTTTAGGTATCCCTGTTACGACAACAGATGTATTTTTCCCAAAACTCAGTTTTTCTGTTGAAACCGACCTTATAGAGCCGATGAGAGCGCTTGGAGCAAATAACGTTTTTGATGGGATAAGCATGCCCGGAATTGGAATTGTAAGCACGGCAGAGTCAGGCAAGCCGATGTCCATCAGCAATTTCAGGCAAAGCATCCGTCTTGATGTGGATGAGGAAGGCTCTGAAGTAAAAGTTGTTACTATAGCAACCGGTGATGTATCCTCTGGAATACCGACAGTAGCCCGCTTCGACCACCCGTTCATCTACTTTATCTGGGAAAAGACAACCGGCACAATACTGCTTGCAGGAACAGTTATGAATCCCAACGAATAAATCACAAACACATCCATCAGCAGGCGTGCCACCACTCTACGGCACCCCCGCTTTCTTTATAATCTCCTCACACCTCAAAATTTAATCTTGTATTATAAACCTAAGTTGACTAATTTTGCAGTCATAAGCATAAAGCTATGACTGACTATTCATATATATCGCTATCTGTCACTATTTTACACCCTGATGGAACTGCTGAAAAGCTCATTTCATTCGGGCAGGAAATATCTACCGAATTCAGTGGAAACCCGCTGGAAATGTTTGTCAACGCTGATGAGGCATTTGTTTTTGACACCTCGCGCAACCAGAACACTGTTTCCATCTGGGCGAAAAACGGAAGCAATACCGTCACTGCAACCCTCGGAATCGACAAAGGCTGCAAAGTCAAGCCTCAGGCTATAATCCGCCTGCTTCGCGAGTGCGTCACACTGCCGGGATTGAAAGCCGAGGAACTTTTTGAGGTATTCGGGTTCCACACCGTAGCCTCCCCCATCTGCTACCCGGTGGAGAGCAAGCCCGCTTTGCACAGGGCAATGAGGTCATTTACATCCACTGCTGCTCTGGTTGACATTGTTTCCTCGCGATTTAGCGGAGGTGACCGCGAAGCGGCTATAATCATAGCGGTTGATGCCACCGCAGTGCCGGTTGATGAGGAAGATACAATAATACGGTTGCGGACAGCGCCGGTGCCTGACTTCGAGGTGGATGCAACCGAATGTGCAAACCACAAACCGGAGCCTGAGCCAGACCCGCAAAAATCATTCTACACTGATCCGAAAGCACAAAGCTATATCGAGGAGGATGAAGAAGAGTATGTTGTTAAGCCGAAGAAACGCAAAAAAAACAATCCCTTTGTTATAATCTTGCTCATAATCATAGCTCTTGCAGCAGGATGGGCGGCTGTGCATTTCCTTCCGGCACTTGTGCCGACATCCGACTATTCCCATATTGAAAGCACAGATGTTACTGCAATTGCCTTGAACGAGGTGCAGGTGGCAGACCCGGAACCGCTGGTAATAGATACTGTGCACCACGAGGATACCATCGCAACAGTCACCCCTGCAATTGACACCGTGCAGATTGCCGAACCCTCGCAAGTCCAGGCTGAACAAACAGACAAAACTGAAGAAACAGCAGAACAGCCTGCAAAGGCAAACCCTGATGCTGAAAAAGCTGACATTGACTATCTCAATTCATCAAGCGTGTGGAAAAAGTCACAACTCAAAAGCGACAAATACCGTGCATTGTTTGACCTCTTCGGATCAGGAAACATTACTGACATAGTGAATGCTGACTATTTTGCCGTGTCGGGACAATGCACCAACCGTGACGCTGACAAGGCGGTCACATTCCTCTGGCAATCATACCACACAGACACGCAGCATAGCAATGTGCGTGAACTCAAGAAATTGGCAGGGAAAAATGAGATTGACATGCACGCGCTCATGAACAATCTGGCAAAAGTCCGCTCACCGAAACCAAACCTAAACCCAAGACCCAAACGCTAAAAAGAACCGAATATGAGCACTACACCCACTGGCTACCCGGTAAAAGATTTCGGATGCAATACCCGGAGATATGTACGCACCCTCAGTCTGCGTCCCGATTCAGTATTAATTGAACGTTACCGTGACCGACATGCCAAAGGCAACATCTGGCAGGAGATAATCGACGGGCTGAAAGAGGTCGGGGTTCTTGAAATGGAAATTTACATCCACGGCACAACACTCGTTATGATTGTCGAAGCTCCACACGATTTCGATTGGGACAGCGCCATGACACGCCTCGCAACTCTCCCGCGCCAACAGGAATGGGAGGATTATATGGCTGAATTCCAACAGGCTGAACCGGGAGCTACCTCATCCGAAAAATGGCAGCCTATGGAAAGGATGTTCTACTTCTATGATTAAAATACCGCAATGCGCATTGTAATCCAGAGAGTCACAGAGGCGCAGCTGTCTATTGCCGGAGAAAAATATTCCGAAATAGCACGCGGGGTGATGGTGCTTGTAGGTGTTGAAAACGGAGATACACCCGAAGATGCTGCATGGCTTGCCGCAAAAACAGCAGGATTGCGCATTTTCAGTGATGACAATGGAGTGATGAACATCGACATTCGCGCCGCTGAAGGTCAGGTGATGGCTGTGAGCCAGTTCACCCTCACCGCATCTACTAAAAAAGGAAACCGCCCGAGCTATATTCGTGCGGCAGGACATGACCTTGCAATGCCGCTTTACGAGTTATATTGTGCTGAACTCGAAAAAATCCTTGCAAAGCCTGTGGCAAGAGGAGTATTCGGCGCCGATATGCAGATTCAACTTGTAAACGACGGACCTGTTACCATAATCATAGACTCAAAGCTTAAAGAATGACCGATGGTGAGCAGATAACGGTTGCCGGTTTGCAAAAAACCGTGCATGAATGGATTACAACGGTGGGAGTCAGATATTTCTCACCGCTCACAAATATGGCTATACTTGCTGAGGAAACAGGTGAGGTTGCGCGAATTATGGCGCGTACATTTGGTGACCAATCTGCGAAACCGGGTGAAAAACTCGATCTCGCGGATGAGCTTGCAGATATGCTTTGGGTCATCGCAGCAATAGCAAACCAAACCGGAATTGACCTCAACAAAGCTATAATGAACAATATAGCTAAGAAAAACATTAGGGACATAGACAGGCATAAAAACAATCCGAAACTGAAACCACAAACCGATAAACAATAAAACTACATACACTTATGGCAGACAAATATCATGACACCGTTGCCAAAAGCAACGTCACAACAAACGATGAAGAGGTAAAAGCCGCTGTTGAAAAAATCGTCAGCGAGAACATTGAGGCTGCAAATACTCCCGAAAACCTCAAACTACTCTTTAACTGCATTGATCTCACAACTTTGAAAGCTACAGACTCACCTGTCAGCGTTGCAAAATTCACCGAAAGGGTAAATGACTTTGAAAATGAACACGGCGATCTGCCTAATGTTGCTGCGATATGCGTTTACCCAAACTTCACCCAGGTTGTCCGCACTGTCCTTGAAGTAAGTGAGGTGGAAATTGCCGCAGTTGCCGGAGGATTCCCCTCTGCACAGACTTTCCCCGAAGTGAAGGTTGCTGAAACCGCCCTTGCTGTTGAAGGAGGTGCCGACGAAATTGATGTTGTGATGAACCTTGGAGACTTCCTCGATGGAGATTGGGAGGAAGTATGCGATGAACTTGAAGAAATGAAGCACTCTTGCCGGGATTCAAAGCTCAAAGTCATCCTTGAGACAGGTGCGCTGAAAACAGCTGAAAACATCCGCGCAGCATCAATACTCGCAATGTACTCAGGAGCCGACTTCATCAAAACATCCACCGGCAAGGAATTTCCCGGAGCAAGCCTTGAAGCTGCTTACATCATGGCTAAGTGCATCAAGGAATACTACGCAACCACAGGCAGGAAAGTTGGCTTCAAAGCTGCCGGAGGAATCACCACCACTCAGGAAGCCCTCGCATACTACTGCATTGTGAAGAATGTGCTTGGAGATGAATGGCTCACAAACGAATATTTCAGGATTGGAGCAAGCCGTCTCGCAAACAACCTCCTCAGTGACATACTCGGCACAGAAACAAAATTTTTCTGATGGAAAACAACAATACACGCTATTGGGCTATTGTCAACGGAGTGAGGCTCGGTCCGATGGGGCTTGAGGAACTCGCCCGGTTGTCACTTTCACCCGAAACCCCGGTTTGGCATCCGGGACTCGCCGACTGGTGCGCCGCATCCACCATTCCCGAACTTCGTGCTTGCATGGAGGCAAATATTCCACCTGTTCCGCCAGTTCCTTCCTATTTCAGCATGCAGGTGCCGCAGACTCCATACATTCCCGAGGTGCCTCGCCAGCAGCAACCCATGCCGCCCACATATTTAGTATGGAGCATACTCACCATGCTGTTTTGCTGCGTCCCGACAGGCATTGTCGCTATTGTCTACTCCTCAAAAGTCAATTCGCGTTTCACTTCAGGCGACTATGAAGGAGCTAAAAAAGCATCGGACAATGCGGCGATATGGATTCTCGCAACAGTTGTCCTCGGGCTCATTGCTCTGCCATTCCAGATTATAATGGCATTGGTATGACACGCCCAGTAAAACTCACATTAATTGTCAGCGGGATTGTGGCACTCGTCGCAATCCTGCTGCTCTATGCGAGTTTCAATCCGGCTAATCATCCGTTTCCCCGCTGTATATTTCTGTCATTGACAGGATTAAAATGTCCCGGGTGTGGTTCTCAGCGTGCGCTCCATGCCCTTATGCACGCCAATATCATCCAGGCATGGCATTACAACCCTCTTCTTATTGTCTCTATCCCGGTCCTTGCTCTGCTTGCGTTCAGCCAGTTGATGAAGCACCGCTTCACAAAACTTTACAATAACCTGAATGGCGGCATAGTAATTTGGAGTGTGTTCATAATTGTTGTGGTATGGTGGATTTTACGCAATATATTTGACTGGTGATGGTTATAAATATCCGTAATATGGTATGCCGGCATTGTGTTGCCGCACTGACAGACATTTTACGCGCCACCGGACTCCATGCTAAGAAAGTGGAAATAGGAATGGCGGAAATTGAAGAGACGGAAATTAACTCCTCTACATTGGAAATACTTGACAGGGAACTTGCTAAAGCAGGATTTGAAAGGATAACCGATGCAGATACGCTGCTAATTGACAAAACTAAACGTACAATACTTGAACACATCCAGCAACCATCCTGCGCATGGAATCTCTCAGCTTGCCTTGAATCACATCTTGGCATCCCGTATGACTCTTTAAGCCGGATTTTCTCACAAAAAGAGGGGAGGACAATAGAGCGCTACTATATTGCCCAGAAAGTGGAAAGGGTTAAAGAACTGCTTGCATACAAAGAACTAAATCTTGCAGAAATTGCCGACCGCACCGGATATTCAAGCGCAGCACACCTTTCACGCCAGTTCAAGCAGGTTACAGGAATCACACCAACCGAATACAGGCTTGAAACATGTCCTCGCAAACCGCTCAACGAAGTTTAAATTCCCATAATTATGCAAGCGTTGCACAAAATTGTGTAACATATTCGCACATTTGAGGTATTAACTTTGCATTACCAAAAAGTAATGCAATTATGAACTTCACTCATTTTATAAATTCCCTTTGGGCTATTATCTGTGAGATGTCGCCGTATATTCTTCTCGGTTTCATCATCGCAGGACTCCTCCATGTATTTGTGCAGCAGCGCACAATGAGCCGCCACCTTAGCGGCAGAAACCTAAGCTCCGTAATTAAAGCAGCACTTTTCGGCATTCCGTTGCCGCTTTGCTCATGCGGTGTCCTGCCTACTGCTGTCTCGCTCCGCCGCCAGGGAGCAGGAAAAGGCGCCACAACATCTTTCCTTATAGCTACTCCGCAAACAGGTGTTGACTCAATTGCCGCTACCTACTCGCTTCTCGGGCTTCCCTTTGCTATTATCCGACCAATAGCTGCACTTGCCGGGGCAGTTGCCGGAGGAGCAATGGTTAATAAATTTGACAACGATGATGAAGAAATAATAGTCCGTACCACTGAGGAGGAGGACTATTCTAAAAAATCTTTTTTTGCTAAAATGACCGAAGCGCTCCGTTACGGTCTTGTGGATATGGTTGCAAGTGTTGGACCATGGCTTGTGACAGGGCTAATCATTGCAGCTCTTATAACAGTGCTTGTGCCGGATACCCTATTTGTCGGGCTCAGCCGCTATCCAATCCTTGCAATGCTTGCAGTTGTCGCAGTGGCGGTACCTATGTACGTTTGCGCAACTGGTTCAATTCCAATCGCGCTATCGCTGATGATGAAAGGTCTCTCTCCCGGCATAGCATTCGTGCTTCTTATGGCTGGACCTGCAGCAAACTTCGCTTCCATGATGATTCTCGCCCGAACCCAAGGCAAACGAGCTACAATCATTTATGTTGCCTCAGTTGTCGTTACGGCAATTGCTTTCGGGCTTATAATTGACACTTTCCTTCCTGCTTCATGGTTTATTCCTGCATCATCGGTAGCAACTGTGGATGCTTGCCATGCAACCATCGGCTGGTTTCCCACTGCTTGCAGCATCTTGCTTCTCGCACTTCTTGCCTACACCTTCATATTAAGGAAAAATCAAAACCATAAAATAATAACAGAAATGACTAAAGAGTACAAAATCAAAGGCATGGCTTGCCAGCACTGCAAAAACAATGTGGAAAAACACCTTGCTAAAGTTCCCGGAGTGGAATCGGTGAAAGTGAATCTCGACAAAGCTGTTGCTACGGTTAGCGGCAATGCCGAACCAAAAGAAATAATTGATGCAATCGAGCTTGCTGGCTACGAATTTGTAAGCGTTAACTGACCGCGCTTAATATTCGCTGAAGAGCTGAGGCTTGATTACAATGCCTACACGCAACTGGGAGTGAAACTCCTTGTATGCAAGCAATCCCTCGCCATAACCATTATAGTACTGAAAGAAAAGGTACTGGTTATCGCGGGGGAAAATGCGATAATTAAGCTCTATGATGGTATTGTAGTCGAGTTTCCACCCTTTTCGCTTAGTAAGAATAACTGAAGCTCCAAAGCGTTTGTTGGGTGTGGAAAAAGATGTGCCCATCTGGTATATTCCGCAATAATTGAGGATATCCTTGTTCAGGTTGCTGTCAATTATAGGAATCCATACTTTGCCATGCACAATGAAATTAGGTTCAATCATTATGTTTGCGGCAAGTGACACCTTATTCCATGAACGCGATGCGGCACCGTCGCGACCATTGCTCTCATGTTCAAGAAGCAAAAGCAATTTTCCTATGAACTGGTTCTTTACGAAAAGAGGTTTTACCAAACCTATGCCCGGATTGAAATTGAGGTCAGTCATCGGCATGGAGCGCTCAAGCACATTCCAGAAACATTTCTGGCTGTAGAACAAAAAAAGGTAAGTATGCCAGGGCAGCACACTCTTTGTAAGACGCTGGGCTATTGAAATCTGAAATTTTATATTGGAATTTTCCCTGGTAGGTTTGGGACCTATTGAAGTGCCAAAAATAAAATAGTTATCCTTATATAGCGAAAAATAAGGTCCATTGTCCATTGCCTTGCGGATACTGTCGCTTGTATTCTCTATTTTAATGACATTAGTATCCTGGTTCATAATCTGGCAATGAACTTCAGGGACTGCTGCCGCAAAAATTATTGCAACTAACAATCCTCTCACAAATAACTGAAAATGAGATTTAAATGTAACCATAATGTGATAATGCCGCAAAGTTACATTATTTTTTTAACCGTAAAAAGTATATTAAGCCGTAAAATTGTTAATAAGTTCAGCAATACTGGTTAATGCCTCCGGGCATCACTTAGTATTTTTGTATAACTTTGCAATAATTAAATACAACAAATCTATGGAATTAATCAAGGATCAAGAGTTTGAGGGAGAACGTCCACTATTCGCACGTCATAATCTCCGGTTGGAAAATGTAACTGTACACACCGGAGAATCAGCACTTAAGGAATGTTCTGACATCGAAGCTGTACATTGCCGCTTTGAGGGCAAATACCCTTTCTGGCATGTTGACCGCTTCACTATAGCTGACTGTCTCTTCACTGAAGGAGCAAGGGCGGCACTATGGTACTCCCATAACCTTGAAATGAAGTCAACACTTGTTGAGGCTCCAAAAATGTTCAGGGACATGTCCGGAATAAAACTCACCGATGTGCGCATTCCAAATGCTCAGGAAACATTGTGGCATTGTAAAGGCATAGAAGCTGATGATGTGGTTGTCGAGCATGCTGACTACATTTTCATGCACTGCGATGATATAAAGCTCAATAACTGGAAACAACAAGGCAACTACTCTTTCCAGTATTGCCATAATGTTGAAATCCATAATGCTGTTATTGATTCAAAGGACGCATTCTGGAATACAGAAAATGTAACTGTTTACGATACAGAGCTTACAGGAGAATACCTTGGCTGGTACTCAAATAACCTTCGTCTTGTCCGTTGCAAAATTTCAGGCACGCAGCCTCTATGCTACTGCAAGAACCTTGTGCTTGAGGACTGTATTTTTGAACCTGACTGCGATCTTGCATTCGAGGAAAGCTGCGTTGATGCTACAGTAAACAGCATAATTACAAGCGTTAAAAATCCAACATCAGGCATAATCCGTGCGAAAGGCTATGGTAAAATCATAATTGATGAAAACATCAAAGCGCCTGCAGACTGCAAAATTGAAACAATATGAGCTACTTTGATGAGGCACCGCAACGTCGCGGCTCAGGAAGCTATAAATGGGATGATACCGACGACTCTGAGATAATTCCTCTTTGGGTCGCCGATATGGATTTCCGTACAGCTCCGGTGGTGATTGATGCTTTACGCCGTAGAGTGGAGCATGGAGTATTCGGATACACATTGGTAAGAGAGGAATATTATTCTTCACTTACTTCATGGTTTGCCACTCATCACAATTATCACTTCACTCGTGAACAGGTAATTTATACCTCCGGAGTTGTCCCTGCAATTTCAGCCATCATCAAGGCACTTGCTCCAGCTGGAAAAGGAGTTATCGTGCAGACACCTGTCTACAACTGCTTTTTCTCTTCAATACGCAATAATGGATGTGAAATAATAGATGCGCCGCTTAAAAGAGTAGATATTGATTCACATACATTTACTTATCAGATGGATTTTGATGCACTTGAAAAAGCTTGTTCGCAACCAAATGCCACTCTCATGCTCCTTTGCAATCCTCATAATCCAGCTGGAAGATGTTGGACAGCGGAAGAACTTGGAAAAGTCCGGGATATATGTGCTTCACACGGAGTCAGGGTTGTAAGTGATGAAATCCATTGTGAACTTACAATGCCCGGATTCAAATATGTTCCTTACGGCACCATTGATTCAAGCGCGGTGGTATGCCTTTCACCCTCAAAGGCATTCAACACAGCAGGACTCCAGATAGCTAATATTGTTTGTCCGGACCAACAGGTAAGAAATGCTGTTGACAGGGCTATCAATATAAATGAAGTCTGTGATGTAAATCCTTTCGGTCCGGTCGCATTGATTGCATCATATTCTTCTGAAGGTGATAAATGGCTTGAACAGCTTAAAAGTTACCTTTGGCAAAACTGGCTTTATACCCGCGACACGCTTGCGGCAAGACTTCCTCAATGTCCGGTTACACTGCTTGAAGCCACTTATCTTCCATGGGTAGACATTAAAGCTTTGGGTATTCCATCGGAAACACTTGAAGAAAAACTTAAAGAAGAAGCTAAAGTGTGGGTCAATGCCGGGGATATGTACGGCAAGGAAGGATTCATACGCATTAATATAGCTTGTCCTAAGTCCACTCTTGCCGAAGGGCTTGACAGGCTATGCAGTTACATTGAAAAAATCTGATTAAATTGATATCGCTTATTCAATCCGGAAAACCTTTAAGCCTCAGGCAAAAAATTGTTCTGACGGCAAAACTTTCGTTTCCTGCAATAATGGCGCAATTGTCAAGCATCCTTATGCAATATATCGATGCGGCGATGGTAGGACGGCTCGGTGCTGATGACAGTGCTGCGGTTGGATTGGTTTCCACAAGCCTTTGGCTTTTCTGGGGAATATGTTCCGCTGCTACTGTCGGTTTTTCAGTACAGGTTGCACACAGGGTTGGAGCAAGCGACTACCGCACTGCAAGGGCTGTACTCCGCCAGGGAATTGTTGCATCTTTATGCTTCGGCATAATAATGGCTGTAATAGGCATGGCTATTTCACCATTTCTTCCATATTGGCTTGGAGGAGACGGCTATGTGGCAAAGCAATCAACTGTCTACTTCTTTGTTTTTGTTGCTGCGCTCCCTATGCTCACCCTCAACTACCTTGGCTGTGCAATATTGAGGGCTTCAGGAAATATGAAGGTTCCGGGAGGGCTTAATATTATAATGTGTGTGCTGGATGTTGTTTTCAATTACTTCCTTATTTTTCCTTCACGCGCAATCCATATTTTTGGAACAGAAATAGTCTTGCCGGGTGCAGGACTCGGAGTGCTTGGTGCCGCACTTGGCACAGTTGCCGCCGAATGCGTCTGTGCAACAGCGGTAATGTATTACCTATGCTGGCGTGAAAAAGGAATGTGTATTTTAGGAAAGCAATGCGAATATGTGGTTAATAACTCCTTCCGGAATTTCATTCCCACAAAACGCGTGCTTTCAAATGCGCTCAAAGTATCAGCGCCTATGACACTTGAACATGCTGTTATATGCGGGGCACAGATAATGGTAACTATAATTGTTGCTCCGCTTGGAGTCATGGCTATAGCAGCAAATTCATTTGCTGTTACAGCGGAGGCACTGTGTTATATGCCCGGATATGGAATAGCTGATGCGGCAACTACTCTTACCGGACAAAGTTATGGGGCAGGTCGCAAAGACCTTGCAAAAAGTTTCGGTTACATTACAGTATGTTCAGGCATTATCATAATGACTCTTATGGGTGTAATCATGTGGCTTACGGCACCTTTGCTCATGGATCTTTTCACACCTGTAAAGGAGATAGCTGAACTCGGCTCGCAGGCACTGCGTATCGAAGCATGGGCTGAACCCATGTTTGCAGCATCCATTGTTGCTTACGGAGTTATGATTGGAGTAGGGGACACCATCTTGCCGGCAATAATGAACTTCGGAAGTATCTGGCTTGTGCGCATTCCTCTCGCTGCAATTCTTGCTCCAACAATGGGACTCGCCGGAGTTTGGACAGCAATGTGTATCGAACTTACTTTCCGTGGAGCAATATTCCTGTGGAGGCTCATTAAAGGTTCATGGCTCAAACATGGATTGAGCACTACAGCCATAAATGATGTTGCCCCACCGCAGCCTGACCCTGACGCTTGATTAATTAACCTCTAAAAATATATTCATGAAAGTTATAAATTTCGACGAGACTCCTTCACTTGTTAGCCAGTACATGGCTGAGCTTAGGGATGTGAACGTGCAGAAAGACATGATGCGCTTTCGCCGCAATCTTGAAAGGATAGGTCAGATAATGGCTTACGAGATTAGCAAGACACTTGTTTACAAGAAACAAGAAGTAATTACTCCGCTTGCTGCAGCTCAATGTGATGTAATCGATGAAAATATAGTCCTTGCCACTATTTTCCGTGCCGGAGTACCCTTCCATCAAGGTTTTCTCTCTTATTTCGATAAGGCGCAGAATGCTTTTGTTTCCGCATACAGAAAATACAAGGAAAAAGAAAACTTTGACATTTTTATTGAATATATTGCATCTCCAAGGCTCGACGGCAAAACACTTATCATTGCCGATCCTATGCTTGCAACAGGTGCTTCAATGGAATTAAGTTACAAGGCATTGCTAACAAAAGGCACACCTGAAAAAATCCATGTGGCTTCCGTTATAGCTTCTACCAAAGCCGTCGACTATATTAAATCCACATTCCCGGAGGATAAGACCACACTTTGGCTCGGTGCTGTGGATGATGAAATAAACTCACACTCCTATATAGTGCCGGGACTTGGGGATGCCGGTGACCTTGCTTACGGCATTAAAGAATAACCATGTTGAAAACTGTGTTGATAACCGTAAAAAACTTGACAGCATATTTTAATAATATTATTTTGAATACTCGGAATCACCACCATATAAGCTTCTCTGAAGAACTGCAAAATAAGTTGGCAATCGTTTATCAAACGGTTGCCAACCGCTTTTTAGCAGGTTATTCAATTGCCATACCAACTAAAGTTACTAACTTTGCAGCTTATAAACATAGTGTAGATAACATTGGTAATAGCACTGAATATCATAATGTTGTAATGTTCATAATATGATTATAAGCACTACTCCGGTATCAGTAACCGTAAAATGCAAGCAATTGGCGGAAAAGTTATCATAGCTATTTACATTCCTTATTCTTCATCATAGAAAAAAATTTTTTAAGATTTTAATTTATATATAAGATTATATGGCTGTTAAAACTCCTGATACTGCCAAGCTCTTGGAAGAAATTGAAGAGCTGAAGAAAAAGAGAGGAGCGGTGATTATGGCTCACTACTACCAGGCTCCCGAAATACAGGACATAGCCGATCACATAGGCGATTCCCTTGCTCTTGCGAGGATAGCGGCTACTTTGAGCAATCCTGTGATTGTGATGTGCGGCGTTCACTTCATGGGAGAAACAGCTAAAATACTTTCCCCGGACAAGATAGTATTGGAACCAGACACAAATGCCGGATGTTCCCTTGCTGACAGTTGTCCCCCTGAGGAATTCAAGGAATTTGTTGAGGCGCATCCGGGCTACACTGTAATAAGCTATGTTAATACCACTGCAGGAGTAAAAGCTTATACAGATGTGGTAGTGACATCGGGAAATGCAAAACAGATAGTTGATACATTTCCTCAGGATGAAAAGATAATCTTCGGTCCGGATAAAAATCTCGGCACATATATTAATAATGTGACAGGACGCTCAATGCTGCTTTGGAACGGAGGTTGCCATGTGCATGAAAAATTCTCTCCGGAAAAAACAGCTGCTTTGAAAAAAGAATATCCTGATGCTCCTTTGCTGGTGCATCCCGAATGCCGACAGGCTATGCATGCGCTGGCGGACTGCATAGGCTCTACAGCTGTGCTTCTAAAATACGCCTGTGAAAGTGATGCCGGCAAATTCATAGTGGCAACAGAAAGCGGAATCCTTCATCAGATGCAGAAAGCGTGTCCCGATAAAATATTTATCCCTGCACCTACTGAAGAGGCTTCATGTAGCAAATGCGAACACATGAAGCTGAATACTCTTGAAAAATTGCGTGACTGCCTACGTGACATGAAGCCTCAGGTTGAGGTGGATGAGGAGATTGCGGTAAAGGCGCGCAAGCCTATAGAACGTATGCTGGAACTTTCAGCTAAATAATAGAGAATATTATACACATAAATATATATGGAATACAATCACAAGAATATCGAGAGCAAGTGGCAGCAGTATTGGAAAGACAATGCCACTTACAAAACAGAAATAGATGAATCCAGACCTAAATTCTATGTGCTGGATATGTTTCCTTACCCTTCCGGTGCAGGACTCCATGTTGGGCATCCGTTAGGCTACATTGCTTCTGACATTTATTCTCGTTTCAAACGCCTTCAGGGATTCAATGTACTTCATCCTATGGGATACGATGCTTATGGTCTCCCTGCAGA
This sequence comes from Bacteroidales bacterium GP2, assembly GCA_001701115.1. Classification (GTDB taxonomy): domain Bacteria; phylum Bacteroidota; class Bacteroidia; order Bacteroidales; family Muribaculaceae; genus Paramuribaculum. The sequence continues at coordinate 6,492 of DAAJ01000064.1, read as the reverse complement.
GCAGTACGCTATTCAGACAGGGCAGCATCCTGAAATCACAACTAAGGTAAACATTGACCGGTATCGCAGCCAGCTTGACAAAATAGGTTTTTGCTATGACTGGGACAGGGAGGTGCGCACATGCAATCCTGACTATTACAAATGGACACAGTGGGCATTCATCCAGATGTTCAATTCCTACTATGATACCAAGGAATGCAAGGCTAAACCCATAGCTGACCTTGAAAAGCATTTTGGTGAATACGGTTCAAAGGGTATTCATGCAGCTTGCTCAAAAGAGCTTGATTTCACAGCCGGGGAGTGGAAAGCAATGGATGAGAAAGCGAAGAGCGACACACTTATGAATTACCGCATAGCTTATCTTGGCAACACTATGGTAAACTGGTGTCCTAAACTCGGCACTGTGCTTGCTAATGATGAGGTTAGCGAAGGTGTGTCTATTCGTGGAGGTTATCCTGTAGAGCAGAAATTAATGTACCAGTGGTGCCTTAGAGTGTCTGCATACGCCCAGAGGCTTCTTGACGGATTGGAAACAGTTGACTGGACCGATTCACTTAAAGAAACACAGCGCAACTGGATTGGACGTTCTGAAGGTGCTGAAATGAAGTTCAAGATTGCGGACAGTGATGTGGAACTTGAAATTTTTACCACCAGGGCTGACACTGTTTTCGGAGTAACATTTATGGTACTTGCTCCTGAAAGCGCGTATGTTGATATGATTACTACTCCTGACCGCAAAGCTGAGGTTGACGAATATATAGCCAGCATAAAGCATAAGACCGAGCGCGAAAGGATGATAGATAAGAAAGTTACCGGCGTGTTTACCGGAGCTTATGCAATTAACCCTCTTACTGGAGAAAAAATACCTGTTTGGGTGAGTGACTATGTGCTTGCCGGATACGGAACAGGTGCAATCATGGCTGTGCCTGCGCATGACAGCCGTGACTATGCTTTTGCGCGCCGTTTTGAGCTTCCTATCATTCCTCTTATCGAAGGTGCTGATGTAAGTGAGGAGAGTTTTGATGCTAAGAGCGGCAAAATGATGAATTCAAAAGGTCCGGAACTTGACCTTAACGGCATGGAAGTTAAAGATGCTATTGCTGCTACAAAAAAATTCATCAGTGAAAAAGGTATAGGCAAGGTAAAAGTAAATTATCGCTTGCGTGATGCTATTTTCAGCCGTCAGCGTTACTGGGGTGAACCTTTCCCTGTATATTATAAGGACGGAATACCTCAGATGATGGATGAAAGCCAGCTGCCTTTGCTTCTGCCTGAAGTAGACAAGTTTCTACCCACAGAAACAGGAGAGCCTCCTCTTGGACGTGCTAAAAACTGGAAAACTCCGGAAGGTTATCCTATCGAACTTTGCACTATGCCCGGATTTGCAGGTTCATCCGCTTACTATCTGCGCTATATGGATCCTAAGAATGACAAGGCGCTTGTAAGCAAAGAGGCAAATGATTATTGGAAAAATGTTGACCTTTACATTGGCGGCACTGAGCACGCCACCGGTCACCTTATATATAGCCGCTTCTGGAATAAATTCCTTTATGACCTCGGACTTGTGTGTGAGGAAGAGCCTTTCCGCAAGCTTATAAACCAAGGCATGATTCAAGGAAGGAGCAACTTTGTATATCGTATAAAGGATACGAACACATTTGTGAGCTACAATCTTAAAAAGGATTATGATGTGACTCCTATTCATGTGGATGTAAACATAGTAAGCAATGATATCCTTGATTTGGATGCTTTCCGTGCTTGGCGTCCTGAATTTAAGGATGCTGAATTTATCCTTGAGGATGGAAAATATATTTGCGGTTATGCGGTAGAAAAAATGTCCAAATCCATGTTCAATGTTGTTAATCCTGATGACATTGTAGAGCGTTACGGTGCGGACACTCTCCGTCTTTATGAAATGTTCCTTGGTCCGCTTGAGCAGAGCAAGCCTTGGGATACCAACGGCATTGATGGTGTTAACCGTTTCCTCCGTAAGCTCTGGAACCTTTTCTATAAAGGAGATACTTTGCTTGTTACTGACGGTGAACCAACCCGTGAAGAGCTCAAATCAATACATAAGTTGATAAAGAAAGTCACTTCGGATATTGAAAACTTCTCTTTCAACACCTCTATAAGCGCATTCATGATTTGCGTAAATGAGCTTACACAGCTTAAATGCCATAACCGCGAAGTACTTTCACAACTCGTTATATTGCTTGCTCCATTTGCTCCTCATGTTTGTGAGGAACTTTGGCACATTCTCGGCAATGACACAACTGTGTGCGATGCGCAGTGGCCTGTTCACAACGAAGAGTACCTTAAGGAAGACAATGTCACTTATGCAGTATCCTTTAACGGTAAGGCTCGATATAATATTGAGGTTCCTGCCGATATGCCTTCCGAACAGGTTCAGGAAGTTGCTCTTTCAAATGAAGGTGCTTCAAAATGGACTGAAGGCAAGAATATTGTCAAGGTAATTGTTGTGCCTCGCAAAATTGTGAATGTTGTAGTAAAATAGAATAGCTCGTTTTCCGTTACTATATTGTATGAAACGAGAAATAGTATTTGCTACTAATAATCCTCATAAGCTTCAGGAACTCCGGCGTATCGCCGGAGATTCCTGGACTATTCTTTCATTGGAAGACATAGGTTGCCATGAGGATATACCTGAGACCGCTGATACCCTTGAGGGAAATGCAGAGCAGAAAGCGCGGTTTATTAAAGAAAAATATGGTTACGATTGTTTTGCTGATGATACCGGTCTGATTGTTGATGCACTTGGCGGGGCGCCCGGAGTGTATTCTGCAAGGTATGCTGGTCCGGGACATGATTCGCAAGCAAATATGAAACTTTTGCTTGCAAATATGGAGGGCGAAAATGACCGTGCCGCACGTTTCCGCACTGTAATTGCTTTGGTTCAGGGCAATGAACTGCATCTTTTTGATGGTGTGGTTGAAGGCGAGATAACCCATGTTCCGGCAGGAAACTCAGGTTTTGGTTATGATCCTGTTTTCAAGCCTGTTGAAAGCAATGTCACTTTTGCCGAAATGGATGCTGATGCTAAAAATGCTATCAGTCATCGCGGCAGAGCTACAGCAAAGCTTATAGATTATCTTCTCGGTAAGTAAAACAGAGGAGATTGGCATGAAAATAAGGTTTATTGCATTGTTGGCGTCTGTTTTGACGGTTTTCTCTCTTATTGCAGCTGTTCCTGTAGGCAGTTGGAGTATGTATCCGTCATTCACATTGCCTATGGGAAAAGTTATTGAAACCGGTGACAAGGTTTATTACCTTGCCGGAGGGGGATTATTCTCTTATGACAAAGGCACACAGGAAAGTTTTTCTTACACTGCCGATAATTTACTGAGTGATTACTATGTAAGTGACATTTTCTTTGATAGGAACAGCGGGCGAATTGCCGTGTGCTATTCAAATTGCAATATTGATATTCTTTCAGATGACGGCAGCATAGTAAACCTTTCAGATATACGCGATGCATCTGTAAGTTCATCCAAGTCAATAAATGGAGCGGCATGGGACGGAGACATTCTTTATATTGCTACAAATTTTGGTGTTGTAGTTTTTGATGTGGCACGCTGCAAGGTTATTGATTCTGGAAATTATGGAAATGAAATCAATGCTATAGGAGTCACGGACGACTGTATAGTAATATCTTCGGGTGAAGATTTGCTGGCAATAAATAAAGTTGACCGTATAAATAAATTTGATAATTGGAAAGTAATAGGTTCTCCAGGTAAAATTGATGAACTTGCTTATGATAAATCTTCCGGGCTGCTTGGAAGAAGTGGTGTAAAAGTACTTAAAATCAGTTTATCAGGAGATAAGAAAGCTTTGACTCAGGAAATTGGTTACACATATCAGCCTTTCATAACCACAGAAAAGGGTATAGGTTATATATCCGGCAATAATATTGATGTTGGAGGAGAAGTTATACCTTTGCCTGATAAGGCAGCGGATAATATTATTGGGGCGCTTGATCCTGCAGTGCAGGTTTGGGCGCTTGATGCTGACGGAATTGCTTCATTTATACGTTCAGGAAATTCGTGGAATATCATTAGCGAGCGTGTCCGTCCTTATTCTATCTCTGTCCGTGAGGCATCATTTATTATTCCGGACAGAAGCGGTGAAAGGATATACTTTACTATTCTCGGACCATCTGTGTACCGCACAGCTTTATCTACTGAAAGCGAAGGAATTTTTACCCGGCAGCAAACGGCACTTCTGTATGACGGTAAAATAAGTGATGTGGCGGCGCGTGGTGTTGACCTTGGAAATGTTGCATCAGAGTTTATTCCTAAATATGAGGGGAGGGCTGCTGCTACTACTCGCCTTGCCGAAAATCCTGATGACAAGGATACTTATTTCATAGGCACGGGAAATGATGGTCTTTATAAAATCACATCAGGGCAATTCGTAGGAAAATATGACAGCTCTAATGCGCCTATGTCTGCTCCTTGGGGCAGCAGGGTGTATGAAGTGAGTTTTGACCGGGGAGGGAATCTGTGGGTAGGGGCTGATGGTCTCACCGCCTCTTCCGGTATAATGGTTTTGCCTTCTGCAAAAAAGGATTTGAAACCTTCTGAAGTAAAGCATAGTGATTGGTTCATACCTGATTTGAAGGGATTTGAAAACGGAAAGGATATAAGGATATTTCATTGTGATAAATCTCCTGTAGTTTTTATATTTTCATCCAATAGCAACCATTGTTTTGTTGCCTACCACACAAACGGCACTCCGGATAATTTTGATGATGACAAAGCTGTTCTCTGGAATGACCTCACAGATAATGATGGAAAAACTTTTTCTCCTGAGCATGTCACATCCATTGCCGAGGATAAAGATGGAAAAGTGTGGATAGGTACTACCGAAGGAGTGATTGAAATTTCCTCTCCTGCTGATGCGCTTGATCCTAATATGCGGGTACGCCGCCTTAAGATTGACCATGGTGACGGTACCGGGCTAGCCGATTACTTTGCAGGCACAGATGTGGTGCTTGACATAAGTGTTGACGGGGCAAACCGTAAATGGGTTGCAACTGCGGCGTCAGGTGTATATCTTGTAAATCCTGCTGGAAATGAGATTTTGAAACATTTCACGGCTTCCAATTCTCCACTTCCTTCGCAGAAAGTCAATGCGGTTCACGCCTCCAAAATAACCAATTCAGTTTATTTCGCTACTCCGGAGGGTGTGATGGAGTACGGAAATGACGCTACAATACCGTCCGACAATTTTTCCTCAATAAAAGTTTATCCTAATCCGGTTACACCAGATTATGGGGGAGAAGCTACCATAGATGGACTTATGGAAGGTTCTCTGGTAAAGATTGCCGATTCATCAGGAACCGTTGTATGGCAAGGACGCGCAGAGGGAGGAATGATTACATGGAATATGACAAACTCATCCGGAAAGCGTGTTCGTACCGGAGTTTATTATATCTTTGTATCCTCATCTGCTGACGGGGTCTCAAAGGGTGCCGTTGCAAAGATTATGGTAGTGAACTGACATGGCTGAAAGCTGTTGTTATTAATAAAAAAGATTATGAAGAACGAACTCGCATATCGCAACGAAGACGACAAATGCTATGGCGCGACCGGCATGGCTGTAGGTATTATGGTGTTTAACGGTGAAGATCTTCTCTCTTCAATGAGTTTGGACGCAGAACCAGGCTCTATCATGGAGATGCACGATATGTTCTATTTCAACGGCAATCCCGGTTTGTCAGCAAAATCGGCTTGGAGGCAGATTAAGGAGAATTACGAGCTCTCTGTTGCAATGCTCATATCAAATATTATGTGCCGTAGCCTTGTGCTTGACAAAACACCGGTAGCTTTGTCACGAAAAAACCGTATACGCAATATTGTTGCGCAGGAAGGCAGGGAAACATGCGGTCTTGAAGATGATGAAATAAGCCGCGTCTTTGACCAGGAGTACACCATCCTTTTCCGCGTATTCAACCATCAGGGAGTGCATGGGGTTATCCATGATTTTGCTGATACGTTAAAGCGGAAGCGCCATATGAGCCGTTTGGAGATTCTTGACCAGCTCCGGGCGCTTAGCATGCTTTGATGCGCGGTTATTTCCTTTGCAAGAAGTATCATTTCGGATATATGCTGTGTTCCGCTTGTCGTTTGCGGGTCCAGTATTAGGTTTAGCGGCTTCAGGTTCTGTTGCCGCTTCGTTTTGTGCAGATAGTTTCTTTTCGTTGCGTTTTTCGCGTCTGTCGGCACGCTCGTCTATGTCATATTTTATAAATGCGAAAATTATACCCGCTTCTCCGGTCAGTTCAGGAATAGTGCCGTACATTACATACTCCATGACTGCGCTGAAAACTTGACCTTTGATTTCTGTAGAGCAGTCTTTGATAATCTCATACCATGCGGTTTTAAAAGCGAAATTTTTCATAATTTGCGTGTTTTTATTGTGTGTCAATTGTTTCGATGCAAAGATAAATAACGTGAGTTCGACATAAGCAAT
>DAAJ01000036.1 GCA_001701115.1 Bacteroidales bacterium GP2 | reverse complement strand
ATACATTACTAAAAAAAGCCTGAGCGATATACCGCCCAGGCTTTTTATTGCGGAATCAGTTGGAAAACCGTATCTTTGCAGTAATTTATTTCAAGCACATTTTTGCATACAAGGAGATGAAATTTGAAGAGCTTGACCTGAACTATGATGTACTGGACGCTCTGGACGCGATGAATTTTTCAGAATGCACTCCAATCCAGGAGCAGGCGATTCCTGTTGCTTTGGAAGGGCGTGACCTAATAGCTGTAGCCCAGACCGGCACGGGCAAAACAGCCGCCTACCTGCTTCCGGTAATCAGCCAACTTTCTGACTACGAGCACCCCGAAGATGCAGTTAACTGTGTTGTGATGGCTCCAACCCGTGAACTTGCCCAGCAGATTGACCGCCAGATGGAAGGATTCTCCTACTTTCTGCCGATAAGCAGCGTTGCCATATATGGCGGTACCGACGGCAAGGAGTTCGGACGCCAGCAACGCGGGCTTAAGCTGGGAGCGGATGTTGTCATAGCCACCCCGGGACGCCTTCTCGCGCACCTGAGCATGGGCTATGTTGACCTGAGCCAAGTGTCGTATTTTATTCTTGACGAGGCGGACAGGATGCTCGACATGGGTTTCTATGACGATATCATGCAGATTGCCCGCCAACTTCCTGCCGACCGCCAGACGCTTATGTTCTCCGCCACGATGCCTCCTAAAATCCAACAGCTTGCAAAGAACATACTGCACAATCCGGCGGAGATAAAAATTGCGGTATCCCGTCCTACCGACAAGATTGACCAGAGCGCATTTGTGTGCTACGAGCCGCAGAAACTGGACATATTGAAGCACCTGTTTCAAAATGTCCACTCCCACAGGGTCATAGTATTCGCCTCTTCCAAAGTGAAAGTCAAGGAACTTTGCCGCGACCTACGCCGCTCAAAGTTGAAAATCGGCGAAATGCATTCAGACCTTGAGCAAAAAGAGCGTGATGAGGTGATGCTCGATTTCCGCGCAGGGAAAATAGATATCCTTGTAGCAACTGATATTGTGGCACGCGGAATAGACATTGACGATATCTCCATGGTGGTCAACTACGACGTGCCGCGTGAACCTGAAGATTATGTGCACCGCATAGGCAGGACCGCACGCGCAGGAACAGACGGCAAAGCTGTTACATTTGTAAACCCTGAGGAGCAGTGGAAATTCGGCGTAATCGAAAAATTCCTGGAATATGAGGTGCGCAAAGACCCTGTGCCGGAAGAACTCGGGGAGGCGCCTGAATATAATCCGAACAAACATGCAAGACGCAGTGGAGGCAAAAAAGGTGGAGGCAAGTGGAAGAAGCGTCCACAGGGCAACCAACACCGTAAACAGAGCCAGGGAGGGAAACCCTCACAAACAGGCGCAAGCAATAGCAGACGCTATAAAAACCGCCCGGACAATCCGGCTAAAGCAATGAATAAAACAAACAATCACACATAAAGCAATGAACAAAACATTAATCTCGGCTGCTATCGCTATTACTTCGATTGCGGCACCAACAACACCGGCTATGGCACAAACCGATTCAACAAATCCATTTCTTGCGCCTTACGCAACCAAGTTTGACATCCCGCCGTTTGAAAAAATACAGTATGCCCACTACCTTCCCGCCATCAAGCAGGGCATCGCTGAGATGGAGCGCGATGTAAAGGCTATTGTAGACAACCCTGCAGAACCTACATTTGCCAACACCGTACTCGCCCTTGAGCAATCCGGCAAACTCCTTAACAGGGTCATGGGTGTTTTCTCAAACCTTGACGAGACCAACTCATCACCGGAAATGGTGGAGATAAGCGAGGTGGCATATCCTCTCGTATCAAAAAGCTCAGACGAGGTAAAAATGAATCCCAAACTCTTCGCCAGAGTAAAAAAAGTTTATGACAACCGCAACAATTCATCCCTAAAACCCAATGAAATCCGTGCGGTAGAGGAACTTTATACCGATTTTACACGCTCCGGCGCGCTACTTGACAACGCAGCAAAAGAGGAACTGAAAAATATCAACTCACAGCTTACAGACCTCTACCTCCTCTATAACAAGAACCTTCTGAACGCCACCAATGCCTACGAGCTGCTTGTGACAGACGAGAGCCGCCTCAAAGGGATGCCGGCAAGCAATATCGCTGTTGCGGCAGAAGAAGCTGCTGCGCGTGGCAAAAAAGGATGGCTTTTCACCTTACAGGCACCGAGCCGCCTGCCCCTGCTCCAGTATGCTGACGACCGCGGCTTGCGTGAAGAGATGTACAAGGCTTACACCAACCTGGCATCTTCCGGTGAATATGACAACGCACCTGTCATCAATAAAATCCTCAAAGCTCGCGCACGCAAGGCTGAACTGCTCGGCTTCAAGGATTACGCGTCATACATGACAGCAAATGTGATGGCTAAGAATGTGGCGAACGCTGAAAATCTCCTTATGAAGATTTGGGAACCCGCCGTGAAAAAGGTGCATGAGGAAGTTGCAGAAATGCAGGCTCTCAGCAACAAAGAGGGCAATAATTTCAAAATCGCTCCGTGGGACTACTATTATTTTGCAGAAAAAGTGCGCCGCGACAAGTATGCGCTTGATGAAGACGAGGTGCGCCAGTATTTTGCCCTTGACAGCGTGCGCAAAGGCATCTTCACTATGGCAGAAAAACTCTATGGGGTTACATTTACTGAACTCCCCGACGCTCCCAAGTACTATGATGAAGTGAAAGTGTATGAAGTAAAGGATGCCGACGGCAACCATGTTGCGATTTTCATGACTGACTACTTCCCCCGCGCATCAAAGCGCCAGGGAGCATGGATGAGTGAATTCCAAGGCGCATTCGTTGACCCGGATGGTTCATCACAGCGACCGATTGTTTACAATGTAGGCAACTTCTCAAAACCCGCAGGCGATACCCCTGCACTCCTGACCCTTGATGAGGTAGAAACAATGTTCCATGAATTTGGGCACGGTCTGCACGGAATGCTTACTAAAGCCACACTCCGCAGCCAAGCCGGCACCAATGTTGACCGCGACTTTGTTGAACTTCCCTCGCAGATACATGAGCACTGGGCTCTCGAGCCTGAACTACTCCGCACCTATGCACGCAATTACCGCACAGGTGAAGTGATTCCCGATTCCCTTATCGAGCGCCTCCAGGCTGCATCAACCCACAACCAGGGCTTCACTTCTACCGAACTTGCAGGTGCAGCCCTCCTTGACCTGAAATGGGGACAGCTCAATCCCACCGGTGATGTCGATGTAATGGCATTTGAAAAACAGGTAGCAGATGAACTCGGCATGCCGGAAGAGGTACAGTTCCGCTACCGCAGCCCCTACTTCCGCCATATTTTCGGAAGCGACGGCTATGCGTCAGGCTATTACACGTATCTTTGGGCAGAGGTGCTTGATACCGACGGCTTCGAGCTTTTCAAGGAAAAAGGCATTTTCGACCCCGAAACTGCTGCTGCGTTCAAAAAATATGTCCTTGAGGCAGGCGGTAGCGAAGATCCTATGCAGCTATACATCAAATTCCGCGGACGCGAACCTCAGGTTGACGCGCTCCTACGCAACAGAGGACTCCTCCCTGCCGACAATTCAGACAAGAAACTCAATACTCCCGGCGGCAAATAATCACATTTGACATATGGCTGCTCCGGTAATACAAGTTGAAGAGCTGACAAAGAGCTACGGCGACAGGCTGCTTTTCGGTGATCTCACCTTCGGAATTTCCGAAGGTGAGAAAATCGGTCTTGTGGCACGAAACGGCACCGGCAAAACAACCCTGCTGAGGATTCTTGCAGGAGTGGATACGCCGGACAGCGGCAGGATTATTCCCAGAAACGGGCTGCGAATAGGATACCTTGAGCAGCTGCCGCAATTTCCACCAGGAGCAACCGTTCTGGAGGCTTGCCTCTCTTCATCCGGTCCTGTTGTAGATACGGTAAAAGCGTATCACTCAGCAATTGATTCCGGCGATGAGGCTGCAATCGCTGAGGCAATGCACAATATGGATGCTACCGGGGCATGGGATTATGAGCAGAAACTCACCCAGATGCTGTCGCAACTTGACATTAACGACACGTCCGCGATTGTTGACAGCCTGTCCGGAGGACAACGCAAAAGGGTCGCACTCGCGGCAGCTATTCTGGAAAACCCAGATTTGCTGATTCTTGACGAGCCTACCAACCATCTGGATATTGCGGCAACCGAGTGGCTTGAAGATTACCTCAACCGTTCACGCCTGACAATTTTCATGGTTACCCATGACCGCTATTTCCTCGACCGGGTGTGCAACCGCATCTTTGAGATTGACGGGACGGAGCTTTTTGCTTATGACGGTAATTATGACTATTACCTAAGGCGACGCGCTGAGAGGCATCAGGCGGCAGCGGCAGAACTCGACAGGGTGAAAAACACTTTGCGCAAAGAGCAGGACTGGATGAGCCGGCAGCCCCAGGCACGCGCCGGAAAAGCTAAGTTCAGGATTGACGCATATTACTCCCTGGTTGAGCGTTCACGCGGCGGCGCTAAAGAGAAAGATGTAAACCTCGATGTGAAATCATCACGTATCGGTTCAAAGATTTTTGAGGCGAGGAATATCAGCAAGCGTTTCGGCGACAAAGTGATACTCGATGGCTTTACATACGACTTTGCGAAAGGGGAAAAGGTCGGGATTGTCGGAGGAAACGGCATCGGCAAATCAACATTCGTCAAAATGCTTATGGGACTCGTGCCACAGGACAGCGGCGAATGGAATGTTGGCGAAACAGTGCGTTTCGGCTACTACAGCCAGGAGGGGCTTGAACTCAATCCTGACAAAAAGGTGATAGATGCAGTGACGGAACTTGCCGACGACATTGTTGTGAATGGCAATGTGCATTTCACTCCCATGCAATTTCTCAAACGCTTCCTTTTTGAACCGGCAGACCAGCAAAAATATATCGCGAACCTGAGCGGAGGTGAGCGTTGCCGCCTGCAACTCGCAGTGGTGATGATGCGCTCCCCTAACTTCCTGATTCTTGACGAGCCTACCAATGACCTTGATATTATGACCCTGACTGTGCTTGAAGATTACCTTCGCGAGTTCAACGGGTGTGTCATTGTCATCAGCCACGACCGTTATTTCCTTGACTCCATAACCGACCATCTTTTTGTGATGGAAGGCGAGGGACGCATCAAAGATTTTCCCGGCAATTACTCCGAGTACCGCGAATGGCGCAAAGCATGTGCAAAGGAAGCAGAGAAAAGCAATGCCGAGTCTGCTGCCGAAACACCCAAGAAGGAGAAAACCCCTAAGAAGGAGCGTAAGACTTTTGCCGAGCGCAAGGAATTTGAGCAACTTGAAAAGGATATTGAAGAACTTACCGAAGAAAAAGCGGCACTTGAGCAGCTATTTAATTCTGGAGGAAACTCCGAGGATATTATGAAAGCATCCCGGCGCTACGAGGAGGTCAAGGAACTCCTTGATGAAAAAGAGATGCGTTGGCTGGAACTTGACGAAAAAGGTTGAGCCAACCAATAGCGGCGCACAAGCGTTGTAATCCAGTATCATGGCATCCCTACATTCCATAGCTTCACGGTTCAGGCACAGGCTGCGGATTATCACCGCAGACTACAACAGGTATATCCACCGGAGCATGGATGTTATCAAACTCGGCACCACAGTTTTAGGAGTCCTATCATTCATTGCATCCATAGGATTCGTGGTTAGCCTTGTAATATGGGGAGGCTACAAGCACACAGCGCAAGAGGTTGCAACCATTGACCGCTGGGTAAGGATAATCCAGGGCATATTCATAGCCAATGTGCTCTACGGGCTGGTTTTCCGCTTCAGGCACACCATAAAAGAGTCACGCCTGTTCAAATGGATTATTGACATAGCTGTGCTTATAACAGCGTTGCCGTGGATTTATCCCCGACCGGCACATCCGTGGGTTCCTTTCCTTGATACATTCCTTTACAGCAAAGCATTTCTTCTGTCGGCATTGGGCGCTTATGCCGCCCTTACTGTATGCGTAAGCATTATAAGATGTATCGGCAGACGCACTAACCCTTCGCTCCTTCTATCCGGCAGTTTCCTCGTTTTCATTATCATTGGCTCCTTCCTGCTCATGCTTCCGGAATGCTCCTATACAGGCATAAGCTATCCGGACGCTCTTTTTGTCAGCACAAGCGCTGTTTGCATCACAGGGCTCACACCGGTAGATGTTTCACTCACATTCACCCCGCTTGGCATAGGGATACTTGCTGTGCTCATGCAGATCGGGGCTCTCGGTGTAATGACATTCACCAGTTTTTTCGCGCTATTTTTCAGCGGGGGAGCATCAATCTACAACCAGTTGCTGCTGCGCGATATGTTCTACTCAAAGTCGATGAACGCGCTCGTTCCAACTCTCCTTTATATTTTGGGATTCACAGTTGCGGTAGAACTTGCCGGAGCGCTGCTCGTCTATTTATCGGTTGCCGGCACCCTTGGTCCAACAACCCAGGATGAAATAATATTTTCATTGTTCCACTCTATGTCCGCGTTCTGCAACGCCGGATTCTCCGTATTGCCGGACGGAATGTCAAGCCCATTGCTTCTATATGGCAACATTTCGATTTATTGGATAACCACCGTCCTAATTATTGCCGGAGCAATAGGTTTCCCTATCCTCGTGAACTTCAAGGACGCAGTGGCATCATATTTCAAGCGTATATGGCTGCGGCTCCACCATCGGAGGGAAGAGACAAGAAATGTGCATCAGTACAGCATGAACACAAAAATAGTCCTTGTTACATTCTTCTCACTCTTTGCCATAGGAGCCGTTGCATTCTGGCTCCTTGAGCACGATAACTCCCTGCGCGGAATGAGCATTACCGAGCAAATCACACAGTCTGTGTTCAATAGCGCGGTTCCACGCAGCGCAGGATTCTCATCTGTGAATCCCGCAGGCTTCCTCAACGTTACCATTCTCATTATTTTTGTGCTTATGTGGATTGGTGGAGCGTCACAAAGCACAGCGGGAGGAATAAAAGTCAATACCTTTGCCGCAATACTGCTCAATCTGCGCTCAATAATAATAGGACGGTCAAAAGTAACCGCTTTCAAGCGCAATGTATCTGTTTTTTCAATACGCAGGGCAAATGCAGTTGTGGCACTGTCGATATTGTCATACATATTTTATGCAGTGGCTCTGCTAATCCTTGAACCCGGACTGCCTACACGTGCGTTGCTGTTTGAGGCGTGCTCAGCACTTTTCACTGTCGGCTCATCGCTCGGCATTACAGATGACTTGGGAGCGCCATCCGAAATACTCCTGTGCACCGCAATGTTCCTCGGAAGGGTCGGCATTATATCCCTCCTGGTCGGTCTTGCCGGAAAAAATCATGACCCATCTGCCTCATATCCATCAGACAACATAATAATCAACTGATAAACAATAAAAACCACACTATATGCGCTACCTGATTATCGGACTCGGCATTTATGGCTCTAACCTTGCTATCGACCTCACAAACATGGGGCATGAGGTGATAGGAGCTGATGTGAGCCCTACCCTTGTGGAATCTATAAAAGATTTCATTTCCACGGCATACATTATTGACTCCACCGATGAGATTTCACTTGGAGTGCTCCCCCTTAACAATGTCGACATTGTCATTGTGGCTATTGGCGAAAACTTCGGGGCAAGCATCAAAACAGTTGCACTGCTGAAAAAATTAGGCGTAAAGCACATTTATGCACGCGCTATCGACAAATTGCACGAATCCATACTCGAAGGCTTCCATATTGAACGGATACTAACTCCGGAGCAACGTGCTGCTGAGGATCTCGTGCATGAATTGGCTCTTGGCTCTGGAGTTGACTGCATGAAAATTGACGATGTCAATTATGTCCTCAAGTTCCGGGTACCAGACTTTCTCGTCGGGCTGAAATATGATTCCCTCGACCTCAAGCACACTTACGGTCTGACCCTTGTTGCCGTTACCCGTCCTCGCGAAAGCCGGAACATTCTTGGCATAAACCGTGAGCATCCGGAAATGCTTGAACCTGACGAGCTTGCGGAGAGCAGGATTGAGGCGCACGACACATTCACCTGCATCGGCACTGCCAAAAGTTTCCGAGCCCTATCAAACCATATTGAATCATAAATGACAAACAGCATTCACTGTTCATGCCATTTTCTTTCAGATAAGGCTTTTTTCACTATCTTTGCGGTAAGATAATACACAATTATAAAAAGCACTCATGAAAAAGCAACTTTGCGCAATACTATGGCTTGCCCTCTCAGGCATGGCGCTACTCGGCGGGTGCGGCATGTTTACCCCGCAAGATACAGGCAGAGACCTGTTGTCCGAAGTCAAATCTGTAAATAAACTTGTGCTTGCACAGATGGCGATTTCAAAAATGGCGACCATAGACGATATTGACCTTTCTAAAGCGGAAGGGTTGAAACAGACTACGGCAGGACTTATCGATGCAATAAAGCTCGGCAACCGTAAAGCCGCATATTCCTATAACACCTACCTTCGTGCCACCATTGATTTAAGCGATATGACAGAAGGGGACATAAAAGTGAATAAATCTGCTAAGACAATCACAATTACGTTGCCTCCAGTGCAGACAGAATTCATAGGCAGGGATATGGAAATACGGGAAGACCATTACCGTGTCACCGGGCTCCGCTCCAAAATCAATGCAAAAGAACGGGCTGAATTGAAGGAACAGATGAATGCCATGCTTAAACATGAAGTTGAAGTCAAACCGGAATTTCGCAACAGGCTTGAAGCGGAAGCACGCGCCAAATGCGACTCTTATTTCAGAAACCTCTTGGCAAAGGACGGGTATAGTGTAATCATAAATTTCAAATGACATGAAGACAATAAAAGCCCTGGTGCTACTCGCCATACTGATGGTTGCCGGAGCATTTATTCTCCGGTATCATTTTTCTAAAAATGGTTCCGATGCCACAAACATACAGAAAGCAAAGATAGCCGACATATCCACGATGCTGCGCCTATGCACCACGGAACTATATGAGGAAGTGCCGGTCAAAGCATCAATCGGGTCACGCCACTTATTTGCCCGTGAAGCTCTTACAGGAACAATATCTTTTGACGTGGAGAACCTTGAAATTGCCGAAAATGCCGATACTATAAAAATAGTCCTTCCTCATGAGATCCTCGAAATATATGAGGCGACAGAACCCGACTCATACAAAGTGATTGATACGTGGAACGACAACCTCTTCGGTTCATCTAACTTCACTACGGCAGAAGAAAACATAATCAAAGGCAAAGTGCGTCAAAGCTACAGAAGGGCTGTGTATGCCAAAGGTTATGTGGAATTGGCAAGAAAAGAAGCGGCAAGGAACCTCACATCGATTTTAACTGCTATGACTGGCAAGACAGTCATTGTCACCGACCCCTCCCCTAAAGGCTATCCCAACTGACCCGGCAATCTACTCTGCCCGGATAGGTGGGTGGGATGGGGAACGTGCACCGGAGAATATAAAAGATGCGTTTGGAATAACCGCCACAATCGCAGT
>DAAJ01000077.1 GCA_001701115.1 Bacteroidales bacterium GP2 | reverse complement strand
GGAACACTTGTGTAAAACTACAGTAAATATATGCACTTCTTATTATAAAATTCAGCCTTTAGCTAAATTTAACAAGGACTTATGGGAGAATAAAAAAAGGTCGCGGAATCCCGCGACCCTGTAATATAAGGTAATCTATTAATTAGCCGTTATATTTTTTCATGATAGCGATGAGGTCAAGCACTTTGTTTGAGTAGCCGATCTCATTGTCATACCAAGAGATAACTTTAACGAAGTTGTCGGTAAGATATACACCGGCGTTAGCGTCAAAGATAGAGGTGAGGGGGCAGCCAAGGAAGTCAGAGCTTACAACAGCGTCTTCAGTGTAGCCGAGTACACCTTTGAGTTCGCCTTCAGCAGCTTCTTTCATAGCAGCGCAGATCTCAGCTTTAGTAGCGGGCTTCTCGAGGTTGCAGGTGAGGTCAACAACAGAAACGTCGAGAGTGGGGACACGCATAGAGATACCAGTAAGCTTGCCGTTGAGTTCGGGGATAACTTTACCTACAGCCTTAGCAGCACCTGTAGAAGAGGGGATAATGTTGCCAGAAGCAGCACGACCACCGCGCCAGTCCTTCATAGAGGGACCGTCAACAGTTTTCTGTGTAGCGGTTGTAGAGTGAACGGTTGTCATAAGACCTTCCTTGATACCGAATTTGTCATTGAGCACCTTAGCGATAGGAGCAAGACAGTTAGTGGTGCAAGAAGCGTTAGAAACGAACTGCTGACCAGCGTATGTGTCGGCGTTTACACCGCAAACGAACATGGGGGTGTCGTCCTTAGAAGGAGCAGACATAACAACATACTTAGCACCAGCTTCGATGTGAGCCTGTGCTTTTTCCTTTGTGAGGAAGAGACCGGTTGATTCAACAACGTATTCAGCACCAGCTTCGCCCCAGCCGATTTCAGCGGGATTCTTGCAAGCAGTCACGCGGATAGGTTTGCCGTTAACGATAAGGAGGCTCTTTTCCATATCATAGTCAACAGTACCGTCGAAGCGACCGTGCATGGTGTCATACTTAAGCATGTAAGCCATGTAGTCTACGGGAAGAAGGTCGTTGATAGCAACTACTTCAATGTCGTCTCTCTTGGTTGAAGCACGGAAAACGAAGCGACCGATGCGGCCGAAACCGTTAATACCTATTTTTGTCATAATTTGTAAAAAATATAATTGGGTTATGAATTATAATGTCTATGTTATGTTTCACGGCAAAATATTGTATGCCGCGTCACAAAATTACTAAATTATTTTGGATGTTGTGATACCGGAGTGACAAAAGTTAAATCAATTTGGGATTTTTTTGACACAAAGTCATTCAATTCCAACCAAACCGCGAATAATCTGCGGAATGTCGGTGTTGTCGTTGAATGAGCCGAATTTCTCCGCGCCCACTCCAATCGCATATACGGGCACGAGTCCGCCGGAGTGTCCGTTGGTAGTCCACCCTATACCGGTTTTGGAATCAAGTGTCTTGAACACTGCCGATGAGAAGCCATAGAAATTATTGTAAAGGGTTTTCTCTGTGGTATCCTCATTGGTTTCAAAGCACTTGGAGTAAGCCTCACGCAGTTTTTCGGTCTGCTTTTCCGATAGAGGCACAGCACCCCAGAAACCGAGCTTTTCTTTCAAAACCGCCTGCATCTCTTCCCATGTGGGAATCTTGCCGCTTTTCACCAGATCCCTGCAATAATCATCAAAGAGGTCCTTGGATATCCTCTGGCTGTCATAAGCCTTCAGCCTCAAGTCATAACCGACGGCATTGTTGCCAAGCCCCATACCTCCGGTTTCATGGTCGGCAGTAATCACAATAAGTGTTTCATCCGGATGCGCAAGGTAGAAATCATACCCAGCCTGAATCGCTTTCTGGAAGTTCAACACCTCTTTTATTACACAACCTGCGTCGTTTGAGTGCCCGCCATGGTCTATGTTGCCGCCTTCAACCATCATGAAGAACTTATCGTGCCCATTCTTGCTAAGGTGGTTGATACATCCAGCCGTCATTTCCTGAAGCGTAAGCACTCCGGGAATAGAGTCAATCGTATAACCTATATCATTAAGGGTAACTGTGTCTGTGTTAAGTAACAACACCCTTTTTGACTTGCTTGCATTGAGTGCATCAATGCCACGGACTATATCCACGCCATTTTTATGGAATGACTCAACAAGGTCTGTCGGCTTGCCGTCCTTGCCTTTTGCGCCGCGAAGATTTGCGCCACCTATAAAATCGTAGCCGCACTCTGCAGCCTGCTTGCCTATTTCATAGTACATCGAGCGTTTGGGCACATGTGCGTAAAATGCCGCCGGAGTAGCGTCATCAGGAGCAACGGAGGTAACAATACCAATGCCGTAACCCATATCAAACAGCTGCTTTGCCACAGAAGTGACATTTGCAGTGTCCGCATTCATTCCAAGCATGCCGTTTCTGGTCTTGCTCCCGGTTGAGAGGGCGGTACCAGCCGCCGCAGAGTCGGTCACAGGGGATGACGCCGAATAGGTTGTAGCGACAGACGCAACCGGGAACTGCATCATCAACAGCGGAGTGGAATTGCCGGAAACAGTGCGGTTATATGCTTCCGCAGCCATTACCTGACCCATGCCCATGCCATCACCTATATAATAAAATATGTACTTTGGAGCGGCAGCAAACATGGCTGATGCCGCAAAGAGCGCAAGCGCTGAAAAAAGATTGCGTTTATTCATGTGATAACGATTTATACATTTTTCTGCAAAAATAGCAATAGAATTGAGATTTTGCCTGATAACAAGAATGTTTTTAATGTTTGTAACACATACCGGAACATTCTTTCATGTATTTTTGTTATTGTTTTATCGGGTCACACCCCGGAACCTTAACCCAACCAAAACATCACATGGCTAAATTACTTACAGAATTCAAGGAATTCGCAATGCGCGGCAATGTCATAGACATGGCTGTCGGCGTAGTTATCGGTGCCGCTTTCGGCAAAATCGTTTCTTCACTTGTAGATGACCTCATCATGCCTCTCGTGGGCGTTGCAACCGGCGGCATCAACTTCACAGACTACAAATGGGTGGTTCAGAAAGCTGTCATGGACGGGAGCGAGATTATCAAACCCGAGGTGACACTCAACTGGGGTACCTGGATCCAGACCATCGTAAACTTCCTCATCGTAGCATTCTGCATCTTCATCATGATCAAGTTCATCAACCAGATGAGCCGCAAGAAGAAAGAGGAAGAAGCTCCCGCACCCGCTCCGGAACCCACTCAGGAGGAAGTGCTTCTCACACAAATCCGCGACCTTCTCAAGTCACAGCAGGGTAAATAATCCAACTAATCCTACCCTTTCCTGCCGAAATCAGCAGGAATTTCTCCCCACTCCTCTGTGCGCCACTTGGTAACGTGGTTTTGGGGAGTATGGGTATTCAACCAGTTAGCCGCCCTTGCTACCAATGTCCTGATTTTTTCATTTCCAGGAGTTGGGGCAAGGGTGGTTTTTACGCGCCGGTCCCTAACCCAAGCCATTGCGGTCTTGCTGTCCGAATAAACAGTGACACCACGCCTGCCCTGCTTTTCAAGTAGGGCAAGAGCATGGACAATGGCAAGGAACTCACCAAGATTGTTCGTGCCCTCCTCAAGAGGACCGACATGGAAAATCTCCTCACCTGTTTCAAGGTTTACTCCCCGGTACTCCACCGGTCCGGGATTGCGGCGGCAACCAGCATCAACAGCAATCCCCTTTTTGTCTATTTCCGGAAAAGCATCATAGTTTACGGTTATCACCGGTCTTTGCGCTATTGCTTTCAGTATGTCTATGCCCGAATCAGGGCTTTCACCACGATACGCGGCAACAGCCGCATCCAAATTTGGAAACGCCTTGTATTTCGCATTTGGGAAACCCTCTACCAGAGCCTTGCACTCCTCCCATGAGTCAAACACACCGGTGTCATGCCCTGCCCAAACCACATAATATTTTTTTCCCATAGCAACTCAGGAAAGAGTGAGGAATATATTTATATCCCGGCTTCTTACACCAGCAATGCCGGCAACTGCGGCATTGACAGCCTTGCCCATGAAAGTCACCGCACCTTTCCTTATGCCGGGGAGCATTTTCAGTGCATTCATAACCCCGTCACATGCCGATATATCACCCATGAAAGTGAGCAGAGTATTGCTGAGCGCCATTGCCGCAGTTCGCGGCACTGCACTGCCGGCATGGACGTAGCAGCACCTCATCCCTTCAGGTCCTGCCGGCGATGCCATTGCAAGATCAACGGTAGGGAGCGACGGGAAAGCGGAGCCGCAGTCATTGGTAAGGTCAAAGATGATTACACCTTTTTTCATTTCTCCCACAGCCTCAGCATCAAAAACAGGAGGATTGGACATTTGGGTAAAAACAACTACATCCGCACTACGCAAAGCGCTGCGGAGCACCCTCGGATGAAGAGCGGAACCAACAGCACAGGTGCCAAGCTCACGGGTTGCCTCGCGCAAGCGGTAAATGTCATTGTCAAACAGCCTTACAGTCGAACCGGCGCCAGATGCCGCTATTGCCGCAGCACGCGCGCTGATGCCGCTGCCTATTATAGTTGTTTCGCAAGGAATGACACCCGCAATGCCGCCAAGCAGAATCCCTTTGCCGTGCACCGAGTCTGCCAGAAGCGACCCTGCCACCGCAAGTGCTGCCCTGCCGTCTATTTCAGAAAGAATATCAGCAAAAGGAGTATTGCCGTAACGGTCCTCCACCAAATCCAGCGCCACATTAATTATATTACGATCCAGAAGAGCTTTCACCGACTCTTTTGTCCGGTTGCATTTCGACAGCAGGGACAGCAACACAGCTCCCCGCCGCATCTGCCTTATGTCGCCGCATGACAACGGTGCAAGGTGGATAACCATATCGCATCCAAGCGCCTCAGAGCGGCTTACAATCTGTGACCCCTCGCGGGAATACGCATTGTCGGTATAGTGTATAGGGGAGCCTGCCCCCTCCTCGACCTTGACCGTAAAACCTTTCTCAACAAGCATCCCAGCTGCTTCAGGCGTAAGGGGAAACCGGCGCTCGTTGAGAACATTGCTTGCCGGGAGCCCGATAGTCATGTGTCGGTGGGAGGAAGCAACTGCTGCCGGTTGTGGCATCGGCACGGCGCCGAAATCGCTGTCTGTTTTCATTTTTCTGTAAGGTTTAGCAATGAGATAAAACGACGCGCGGTATCTGCCACTTCGCACTCATTTTCAAGCAGGTCACCGGCGAAATTGATTTTTGCCTTGGAATAATGGGGCATACGCTTTTCAAGCGCAGAAACTATAAACTCCTTCAACTCCTCGTCCCCCTTATCCGCTATAAGAGGGCGTTTGTGGCGTCCGCGCATCAGGCGGGTGTGTAGCTTAGGCAATGATGTGTTCAGAAACACCGTAGTGCCCTTTGAATTCATGTAGTCCATATTATCAAAAAAGCAGGGTGTACCCCCTCCGCAGGCAACAACCACATCTTCAAATTCAGCCACCTCATGGAGCATCCTGCGCTCCAAATCACGGAAGCCCTCCTCGCCACGCTGCGCAAACAACTCCCGAACCGAAGCATGGTAACGCCCTTCGATATAAGAATCCAAATCAATAAATTCTATGCCGGTGAGCTTGCTGACATTGCGCCCGAGGGTGGATTTGCCGCACCCCATATATCCTATCAAAAAAATCGGTTGCATATTTATAAGTTTCTTCCACAAAAGTACATAAAATATATGGCTTTTGCGTACATTTGTCTCGTAACCCACTTTTTTGCATCGCACCTCAATGGAAAAACTAATGCAATATGTATGGCAGCAGCGTCTATGGCCCATAGCCGAGATGCGCACTGTTGACGGCAAAAAAATTGAGGTGCTCGACCCCGGTCTGCTGAACACTGATGCCGGTCCGGACTTCTTCAACGCCAAAGTTATGATAGGGGGAGAGACATGGGTAGGAAATGTTGAAATACATTACCGCGCAAGTGACTGGCACCGGCACAAACATGGGTCAGACCCGGCATACGACTCAGTGATACTGCACGTTGTTGACAGGGACGATGCTGTGATACGCCGTCCGGACGGTCAGGTAATCCCGCAGATGAGGATGCCTTGCGACCCCGGTTTAAACTCCCGTTACAGCGAGCTGGTAGGGAGGGCGGACATAGACCTCCCCTGCCGCAATGAAATAGAATCTCTGCCGGGATTATATCTCACCGACTGGATTTCCAACCTTGCCTACGAGCGCATATACCAGAAGGTGGAGAGAATAGAGGATATACGCTCGCGGTTCAACGGCGATTGGGAGCAGACATGCTATGTGACAGTGGCACGAGGACTCGGCTTCGGCATAAACGGAGAGCCCTTTGAGAGGCTTGCGCTGAGCCTGCCACTTATTTTTATAGGTAAACACAGCGACAACCTCACAGCGGTGGAAGCCCTACTGTTCGGACAAAGCGGATTGCTCAACGCCCGCGCAACTGCCATTGACACCTATGCGGCACATCTTGCAAAAGAATACCAATTCCTTGCAACGAAATTCGGCTTGAAGAAGCCTGACAGCCTCGGATGGAAAATGGCACGCATACGCCCTGCCAACTTCCCCCACAGGCGCATCGCAACCCTCGCCGCAATGCTCCACGGCGGATTCAGGATGATGGGCAGAATCCTTGACCTCACGGATGCTGACAAGGCTTGTGAGCTGTTCACTCCTGAACTTTCACCTTATTGGGAAAGCCGCTGCTCATTCGGTGCGGAATCCGGTAGAAACTCCACCGCGCTCAGCCGTAGCTCCGCGCTTGTGATGGTTATAAACGTTGTTGTGCCGCTTCTTATGGCATACGGTATCACTCATGGCGACAATGCCCTGACCGACCGGGCAATAGATATGCTCCATTCGATAAAACCGGAACGCAACACAATAGTGGAGATGTTTGAGCGCTCAGGCATAAAGGCTAAAGATGCCTTTACCTCGCAAGGGCTCATACAGCTGAGGCGAAACTACTGCGAGCAGCGCAAATGCCTGTATTGCCGCATCGGGCACCGCAAGCTATCTTACCACGCCAGAAGGCACGACTGAAACACGCACCGCCGTTACGCGAATTTTTCATAAAAAGAGTGTACACATATCAAAAAATAAGGCACATAGAGGAATTATTACTATTTTTGCATCCTTGAAACCACGCGCAGGAGCATTGTCCTGCCGAATGAACAAAACCAAAACAAGAATATAACCGAAATGTCTATCGACGATATTATTGCAAAAGGAGTCGCAAAAGCTGTCAAAGAGCTTTACGGAGTCGATACCGACCCTTCAACAATCACTCCGCAGACTACAAAAAAGGAATTTGAAGGCAACCTTACAGTAATGGTTTTCCCATGGGTCAAGGTTGCGCGCAAGTCACCCGAAGCTGTTGGCAAAGAGATTGGCGACTGGTTGGTTGACAATGAGCCTGCTGTTGCATCATACAATGTCATCAAGGGATTCCTAAACATAACCATAGAACCGACATTCTGGACCTCTGTGCTGGAGCATATCGCGCAGCAGAAGGACTACGGCATCACTCCGCAGACACCCGATTCGCCACTCGTCATGGTGGAATACTCTTCACCTAACACAAACAAGCCCCTCCACCTCGGGCATGTGCGCAACATCCTCCTCGGCAGCAGCCTTTGCCGCATCCTTGCTGCTTGCGGCAACAATGTTGTGCGCACCAATATCGTTAATGACCGCGGCATCCACATCTGCAAATCCATGCTTGCATGGAAAAAGTGGGGCGATGGCGCAACACCAGAAAGCACCGGCAAGAAAGGAGACCACCTTATAGGCGACTTCTACGTGCTGTTTGACCGCCACTTCAAAGATGAAGTGAAGCAGCTCGAAGCACAGGGCATGACCAAGGAGGAGGCAGAAGCCGCATCACCCCTCATGCAGGAAGCCCGCGCCATGCTCAGGGCATGGGAAGCAGGCGATAAAGAGGTCAGAGAGCTCTGGACTACCATGAACTCATGGGTATATGACGGTTTTGACGAAACTTACCGCCGCATGGGTGTTGGCTTCGACAAGATATATTACGAGAGCGACACTTACCTCGAAGGTAAGGCAAAAGTGCTTGAAGGGCTCGAAAAAGGGCTTATGTACAAGAAAGAGGACGGCTCTGTGTGGGCAGACCTCACCGAGCAGGGGCTCGACCACAAGCTACTGCTCCGCTCCGACGGTACCTCTGTCTATATGACACAGGACATAGGCACCGCTAAGCTCCGCTACCAGGACTATCCTATCGACAAAATGATATATGTAGTAGGAAACGAACAGAACTACCACTTCCAGGTACTGTCGCTCCTACTTGACCGCCTCGGATTCAAATGGGGCAAAGACCTTGTGCACTTCTCCTATGGCATGGTCGAGCTTCCTGAAGGCAAGATGAAGAGCCGTGAAGGTACTGTTGTTGACGCAGATGACCTGATGGATGAAATGGTAAATACCGCCAGGACCGTAAGCCAGGAACTCGGCAAACTTGACGGATGCACTCCCGAAGAGGTGGATGAAATCACGGAAGTTGTTGGTCTTGGGGCACTGAAATACTTCCTTCTGAAAGTTGACCCTCGGAAGAACATGACCTTCAACCCGAAGGAATCAATCGATTTCAACGGCAATACAGGTCCGTTCATCCAGTACACATACGCGCGAATCCGCTCAGTGCTCAGAAAAGCGCAGGAAGCAGGAATGGACATAACCGGCTTCACCGGAGTGAAACCGGGGGAAAGGGAAATCACCCTTATCCAGCGCCTCGCTGATTTCCCGGCGGTAGTACAGGAGGCTGGAAGAAGCTATAGCCCTGCACTCATTGCCAACTATGCCTACGACCTGGTGAAAGAGTACAACCAGTTCTACCACGACTGCTCTATACTCAAGGAGGAGGATGCAGCTGTGCGCTCGATGAGGCTTGAACTATCAGCTGTCACGGCAGACACAATCCGCACGGCAATGGGTCTGCTCGGCATTAAAGTACCCGAAAGAATGTAATCAACAAAACTCTCAAATCAATAAACACTAAAACAATTATGAACGGATATCAGAACTACTACAACCAGACTGGAGCCGCCCTCGACTCAAAGGTGTCTCAGGTTATGAAGCGGGTTTACGTAAAGATGTTTCTTGCACTTCTCGTAACCGCATTCGTTTCACTGTTCTGCGCAAGCTCTGAGGCTGTGCAGCACATTTTCTTCAGCAGCCGCGCATTCATGTGGGGTGTGCTCATTGTTGAGCTTGTACTTGTGTTCGCCATCTCCGGTGCTATTAACAAACTCAGCTCCGGCACGGCAACTTTGCTGTTCTACATCTTCGCTATTGTAAACGGGCTGGCGCTTTTCCCCATTTTCCTCGTGTACACCCAGGTGTCTATCGCAAAGACATTCTTCATCACCGCAGGCACATTCGGCGCAATGAGCATCTACGGCTACTTCACATCGCAGGATCTCACAAAATGGGGTTCAATCCTCATAATGGCGCTCTTCGGGCTTATCATTTGCAGCGTTGTGAACATTTTCTGGGCTAACAGCACCTTCGAGTGGATTATCTCTGCTGCTGGCGTACTCATCTTCATCGGTCTTACCGCTTGGGATACACAGAAAATCAAACAGATGGCAGCCATGGCACCTGCCGAGAGCACATCAAAGCTCGCAACAATCGGAGCACTATCGCTCTACCTTGACTTCATCAACCTCTTCCTCTACCTCCTCCGCTTCTTCGGAAATAACCGCGATTAAAAGCAATTTCTGCAAGTAATGATAAAGGGCAGCTGCAATATCACGCGGCTGCCCTTATTTTTCCGATATTAATTGATTTTTTACTAACTTTGCACATCATTTCATGTAGAATGACTGACCTGAAAGCAATCCAGCGCGAAATTGCGCCTGAACTTGAAGAGCTGCGACGCTGCATAAGCGACGCTCTATGTTCATCTAATCCGCTAATGACCAACGTGGTGGATGGCTACCTTAAAACCAAAGGCAAACTAATAAGACCTATTCTTGTCATTCTCACTGCAAAACTCCTTGGACAAGTCTCCCCGAAAGTCATAGCATCTGCGGCGGCAGTTGAAATGCTGCATAATGCATCGCTAATACATGATGATGTAGTGGACGATTCAAAACTTAGGAGAGGCAGACCCACAATCAACAGCATCTGGGATAACCACATCGCGGTGCTTGTTGGCGACTTCTTTGTGTCAAGCGCACTTCGTCAGGCTATCTCTACCGGCGACATTCGCATTGTTGATTCTTTGGCAAACCTCGGCAAGCTACTGTCTATCGGCGAAATCGACCAGATTTACAATGCGCGTAACCATAGGCTTGATGAAGACTCATATTTCACAGTAATCAGCCGTAAAACCGCATCGCTTTTTGTCAGCTGCGTGGAAATGGGCGGATTTGCAGTCTCCGCACCTGAATCACAGATTGAACCGATGCGCCGATATGCGCAGCTCCTCGGTCTATGCTTCCAGATAAAGGATGACATATTTGACTACTTCTCCGATGAAAAAATAGGAAAACCCACGGGCAACGACCTCCGCGAAGGCAAAATCACCCTCCCGCTCCTATATGCCCTGTCGCGCACAGAACTCCCGGAAACTGCCGGAATGCTGCGCCTAATTGAAAAAGAGGAGCTATCTACTGAAGAAATTGCCACTCTCATTGAATTTGCGAAGAATGCCGGAGGCATAGACTACGCATACTCGACAATGCACCGATTGGGAGAGGAAGCACGCAAAGAACTACTCAACTACCCCGAAGGACCAAACCGCAAGGCTCTCGAATCAATACTCTCTTTCATCATTCACCGCGACATCTGATTGCGGACATCGTATATATTATATAGGTGTACTATTCGCCTGGGAAGGGTGAAGCAAAAATTCCTGCACAAAAAAATAACAGATTTTTACATTAACCAAAGATTTGTTTTATCTTTGTGTTCGAAACATAACCACTGTTACGACATTACATGAGTTACAGCTTTTTAGACTTTCTTGGTCTGTTAGGTGCCGTAGGATTGTTCCTTTACGGCATGAAAGTGATGAGTGAAGGATTGCAAAAGGCGGCTGGTGACCGTCTGCGCAACATCCTCTCTGCAATGACAAGAAACCGATTCACCGGCACACTTACCGGATTCCTTATTACCGCACTAATCCAAAGCTCCTCGGCAAGCACCGTCATGGTGGTGAGCTTCGTGAATGCCGGACTCATGTCACTCGCCCAGTCTATGGCTGTGATTATGGGTGCTAATGTAGGTACTACATTTACCGCATGGGTTATTGCCCTGTTCGGGTTCAAAGTCAATATTTCCGCATTCGTGCTGCCATTGATTGGACTTTCAATACCGCTGCTATTCACTAAAAAGAGCCGTAACAAGTCTATTGGCGAGTTCCTGATTGGATTTGCTTTCCTTTTCATGGGTCTTGACATGATTAGCAAATATGTGCCGGACCTCCAGAGCAACCCGGAGATGTTTGCTTTCCTGCAGCGTTACACCACTATGGGATTCGGCTCTGTCCTGATATTCCTCTCTGTCGGGCTAATTCTGACTATGGTTATCCAATCCTCGGCAGCAACGTTCGCTATAACATTGATTATGTGTAGTAAGGGATGGATTAACTTCGACCTATCATGTGCGATAGTCCTCGGTAGCAACATAGGCACTACCATCACCCCTATTCTGGCATCAATGAGCGGTAATGTCGCCGCAAAGCGAACTGCTATGGGGCACTTGCTATTCAACCTGCTCGGCACTATTTGGGTCTTGTTCCTGTTCTATCCGTTTGTAAACCTCAACGTATGGCTCACGGAAGCGCTCGGGCAAGGCAATCCTGAGGCGCTTGCCGGATATGTCAAACACATCGAAGCAACGCAGCCTGATATCTATAATCACCTGTTTGACAACTCCCTCCCTGCCGGGCATGACGTTGTGGCAAAGGTAGCAGTCCTTCAGCAGAGTGTGTCAATCGGTCTGTCAATCTTCCACACTGTATTCAACCTCATCAACCTTGCTATTATGATATGGTTTACGGGGTTATATGTGAAAATTGTGGAAAAACTTGTGCCTGCGAAACACAAGGAAGACGAAGAATTCCAGCTCAAATTTATCTCCGGCGGTCTTATGAATGCCTCCGAGTTGAATATCGCCCAGGCGGAAAAAGAAATAGCGGTTTTCGCCGAAAGGGTGCAGCGAATGATTGGAATGGCGCAGCAGCTGGTGCACATGAAAGACGATTCCGAAGAGTTTGCAAACCTCTTCTCGCGGCTTGAGAAATATGAGGATATTTCCGACAGGATGGAAATTGAAATCGCCCATTACCTTAACCGATGCTCTGAAGGAAGGCTCTCTAATGAAGGTAAGCTAAAAATCGCATCCATGCTTCGCATGGTCAGCGAAATTGAAAGCATTGCCGACTGCTGTGTTGGAGCGGGAAAAATTCTCATCCGCAAGCAGCAGAGCCATGTTTCGTTCAACGAAGAGATTTATGCAAATATCGATGCGATGTTCACCTATGTTGAAAGCGCTATGACGCACATGGTCAAGCTACTCGCAAACATAGACCACGCACGCGAGCAGGAAATCATCGTTTCCTACAACAAAGAGCGTGAAATCAACAACTTCCGCAACCAGCTTCGCACTGCAAACATTGAGAATATCAACTCCAAGCACTACGAATACCAGGCAGGCATATACTACATGGACCTTATCGCAGACCTGGAGAAAACCGGCGACTACATTATCAATGTTGTGGATGCTATAAGGGAGCAGGTGCGTTCAAGGGTACAGTGATTTCATGCCGGATTACAAAAATGTTAATTTTTTGTGACAATTCGGATACAATCGTATTTTGCAATATTTTCTTAGGTTTAAAGTGTTAAATTTGCATTTGAAAACCTTACACATTATTGCATCGCGCTATCTATCATTCATTCGTTATGCCGGAAGAGAAAAAAAATATAACTCCGCTTGGTGCACGGCTTCTTCTTGTAGATGCCGATGGAATGATATGTGAACTTCTGCAATATAAGTTTGAAAATGAGGGATATGCTGTTGATATTGCACATTCAGCGCAGGAAGCCCTCGCACTTTCACTCGGTGCATACCATCTGATTCTTTTCGACCTCATGGAGGACGAATTTAATGGTATCCGCTTCGCGAGAGAACTCAGGGATAGAAGCGAAACACGAAATGTTCCCCTTATTGTTATTTCAGCTGACGACGGAGAAGACCGCATTGTTGATGCCCTTGATGCTGGAGCTGACGACTATATTACCAAACCATTCTCCGCAAGGGAGCTCGTTGCAAGAATCCGCTCTGTCCTAAGAAGACGAATGGCTACTGCAAGAAGAATGAGCAATGTCATGCGCTATAAGGACCTTGCAATTGATTTCTCTACGTCAGTTGTGTCACTTGCCGACAAAAAGATTTCGCTCACCCGTACCGAGTATCTTATCCTCGCCATGTTCCTCCGCCACAGGAACCAGTTCTTTGACAGGGCTGAAATAATCCATGAGGCGTGGGAAGAGGAAGGGGCATCTGAAAGGGCTGTTGACACAAACATCTCACGACTCAGGAAAAAACTTGGCGAGTACGGTAAAAACATTGTAAACCGTCAGGGATTCGGCTACGGGTTCATTGAATAATCCGTTGCCCCATGAAACCAGCTCCTGCACCACTGCCCGTTTGTTATACGCCCGGAATAATTGAAGCCGGATGCGATGAGGCAGGAAGAGGATGCCTTGCTGGACCTGTATATGCCGCCGCAGTCATACTTCCACCCGGATTCTCACATCCCCTCCTCAACGACTCAAAAAAACTCACAGAAAAACAAAGGGACCTACTTCGCCCGATTATTGAGCAAAACGCTATAGCGTGGGGAGTTGGAATTGTCACAGCTGCTGAAATAGACGAGATAAACATTCTCCGTGCGTCAATTCTTGCGATGCATCGTGCTCTCGATTCACTTACTGTCAGACCGGAGCACATCATTGTCGACGGAAACCGCTTCACCCAGTACCGAGACATCCCGCATACAACAATCGTCAAAGGAGACTCAAAGTTTGCAAACATCGCCGCTGCCTCAATCCTCGCAAAGACACATCGTGATGAAGCAATGACCTCCCTTGCCGCGCAATATCCTCAGTACGCATGGGAAATAAACAAAGGGTATCCCACAGCTGCGCACCGCGCAGCTATTGCCGCACACGGACCCTCTCCCCTCCACCGCACTACCTTCCGCCTCCTCCCCTGACTCTCTTGATAGTGTGATTTCACATCAATGTCACACTAAAATTCGCTTAATTCGGATATTGTCACTATTTTTGTACAAAACAACCATTCAAAGACTGTCAATTATGGACTTCGCTGAAAAATGTAATCGTATTTTCTGGAATACCGCACAATTGTATCACCAGACTGACAATGTTGATTTCGAAC
Organism: Bacteroidales bacterium GP2; assembly: GCA_001701115.1. Classification (GTDB taxonomy): domain Bacteria; phylum Bacteroidota; class Bacteroidia; order Bacteroidales; family Muribaculaceae; genus Paramuribaculum. The sequence continues at coordinate 10,342 of DAAJ01000077.1, read as the reverse complement.
CGGTAAATCCTTTCGAGGAAGGAACTGTTGAGCACACCCTCTTTGCCAAGCACTGGATTGATGCAGTGCAGTGGCATCTTGAAGACATTATCCGTGACCCGGAAATTGACCCCGTAGAAGCGCTTGCGCTTAAAAGGAGAATAGACAAATCAAACCAGAACAGGACAGACATGGTAGAGGAACTCGACACATACTTCCGTGAACTATACAAGGATGTGAAACCACTGCCTGATGCGACCATTAACACCGAAAGCCCAGCATGGGCACTTGACCGCCTTTCCATTCTTGCGCTCAAAATATATCACATGGATGCTGAAGTGCAGCGGCAGGACGCATCACCCCAGCACATTGAAAAATGCCGGAACAAGCTACGCATCCTTCTTGAGCAGCGCGAAGACCTCACAACCGCTATTTCACAGCTCCTCGATGACATTCAGGCTGGCAGGAAGTACATGAAAGTTTACCGCCAGATGAAAATGTACAACGATCCGGACACAAACCCGGTGCTCTACGCATCAAAATAAATGACTGAAGACGATTTCGACATAAGAGCTGCACGAAATTCCGCATCAGACCGCGATAAAGACATTGAAAAAGCGCTCCGCCCATCGGAGTTCGATTCTTTCAGCGGGCAGGACAAGATTGTGGAAAACCTTAAGGTATTCGTTGCGGCTGCACGCCTAAGAGGTGAGGCGCTTGACCATCTGCTACTCCACGGACCACCCGGACTCGGCAAAACAACGCTAAGCGGCATTATAGCCAACGAACTCGGGGTAGGATTCAAAGTCACATCTGGTCCGGTGCTTGACAAGCCCGGCGATCTTGCCGGAATACTCACGTCGCTGGAAGAGAACGATGTCCTTTTCATTGACGAGATTCACCGCCTCAGTCCTGTTGTGGAAGAATACCTGTACTCTGCAATGGAGGACTACCGCATTGATATAATGATTGACAAAGGTCCAGGGGCAAGGTCGGTGCAACTCACACTCGCACCCTTTACCCTCATAGGCGCAACTACTCGAAGCGGGCTCCTAACCTCTCCGCTCAGGGCGCGTTTTGGCATCAACTGCCATCTTGAGTATTACGACCATGAGGTACTGGAGAAAATAATACTCCGCTCCGCTTCGCTGCTGAATGTCACATGCACTCCGGAGGCAGCGCACGAAATCGCGCTCCGTAGCCGAGGCACTCCCCGAATTGCAAACGCCCTCCTGCGCCGTGTGCGTGACTTCGCCCAGGTGAAAGGCACCGGCACTATTGATCCGCCTATTGCACGCTATGCTTTGGAAGCCCTGAATATTGACAAATATGGGCTTGATGAAATAGACAACAAGATTCTCACCACCATAATCACCAAGTTCAAAGGAGGACCGGTGGGACTCGGCACTATCGCCACGGCACTCGGAGAAGACCCGGGCACTATAGAGGAGGTCTATGAGCCGTTCCTAATAAAGGAAGGGTTCATCAAACGCACACCGCGAGGGCGCGAAGTCACCGAACTGGCGTACATCCACCTCGGGCACACCCGTTCATCCTCACCCTCACTCTTCTGACAAACGTATTGACTAAAGAAACCAGATAAATACGCATGGCATCTGTCAAAAGCCTCGCAAAGGACACAGCCGTTTATGGGCTCAGCAGCATCATCGGCAGATTTCTGAACTGGCTGCTTGTGCCGCTGTACACAAATATGTTCATATCCTCCGAGTACGGAGTGGTGACATACGTTTACACCATTGTGGCAGTAGCACTGATTATACTCACTTACGGCATGGAAACCGGATTCTTCAGGTTTGCCAACCATGAGCGCTACAATGACCCGATGGAAGTCTATTCCACGGCAATGACCTCCATTGCCGTGTCTTCCACTATTTTTCTGGTGCTTGTCATACTATTCCTCACTCCGGTAAGCTACGCAATGGAATGTGCTGACCATCCGGAGTACACCCTACTTATGGCTGTCACCGTTGCTGTGGATGCCTTCACATGCCTGCCGTTCTCATACCTCCGGTATAAAAGGCGTCCTTACCGTTTCGCTGCTCTTAAGCTGATAGGCATTGCGCTTAATATCGGGTTCAACCTCTTCTTTATCCTTCTTTGTCCCTGGCTTTGGGAGCAGGCGCCCGGCATCATCGAGTGGTTCTATGATCCCGCATTTGGAATTGGCTACATTTTCCTCGCAAATTTCATAAGTTCCATTGTGGTATTTCTACTGCTTATTCCGGACTTCACCCACTTCAAATGGAAATGGAACGGCGCCTTGTGGCGTGAAATGCTTGCGTACTCTTTCCCCCTTCTCATTCTCGGTATTGCCGGAGTGATGAACCAGACACTTGGGCAGATTCTTCTGCCGTGGATTCTGCCGGACAAGGCAGATGCAATGGCACAGCTCGGCATATATGGTGCCAACTATAAGATAGCCATTGTTATGGTCATGTTCATTCAGGCATTTCGGTTTGCCTACGAACCTTTCATTTTCTCACAGAATAAAAATGCCGGAGCTGATTGCAACCGTTCATTCTGTGATGCCATGAAGTATTTCGTGATTTTCGCAATGGTGATTTTCCTCGGAGTAATGTACTACCTCGATTTTATCCGCTATTTTATCTCACCCGCCTATTTCAGCGGTCTGAAAGTGGTGCCGGTGCTGATGCTTGCTGAATTTTTCTTCGGGGTATTCTTCAACCTCTCGCTATGGTACAAGCTCACCGACAAAACCATTTGGGGTACATGGTTCTCCCTCATCGGTTTTGTTGTTACTCTGCTGCTGAACGTGCTGCTCGTTCCTCGAATCGGGTATATGGGGTGCGCATGGGCGGCGCTTGCCTGCTATGGCACAATGATGGTGCTATCCTACTTTATAGGCAAAGCCAAGCACCCGATTGGCTACGATATAAAGTCTATCCTCATATATTTCTTCACTGCGCTCGCCTTTTACGGTATTGCGGTTGCGGCAACAACCACTTGGCAATGGATTAACATTCCTTTCCGCACACTCCTCCTGATACTGTTCATTGTGTTCGTGTTGCGCCGTGAGCATCTCACCATTAAGCAGCTTATCCCTGTGTCAAAACATAACTCCCGCCAGATATGAACTCCAATTTCACATCCAGACTTTCAAATTTCTTCATCAGTTACTTCACTCTGACTCCTGACCTTATACCGCAGGAGGAGGCGGAGAAAGGAATACGTGACGGAGTTTCATTCCGAGGCACAAATATTCTCATCCTCATTGTAGCAATTCTTATTGCATCGCTTGGATTGAACACAAACTCCACTGCAGTGATTATCGGTGCAATGCTCATCTCACCGCTTATGGGACCTATAATCGGGCTCGGGCTTGGAGTCGGAGTGCATGACTATGCGCTCATAAGAAGATGCTTGCGTAACCTTATTATGGCGGCAGGATTCAGCGTGCTTGCATCAACTATATATTTCCTTATCTCACCAGTGAATGAAGGGCATAGCGAACTGCTTGCCCGTACATCCCCCACTATTTATGACGTACTTATCGGATTTTTCGGAGGAGGTGCAGGAATTATCGGGCTTGGAAGCAAAAACAAGGGCAACGTTATTCCGGGAGTAGCTATTGCTACCGCACTCATGCCGCCGCTGTGCACTGCCGGCTATGGAATAGCTACTTGGCAGCTCAACTATTTCTTCGGAGCATTCTACCTCTTCCTTATAAATTCTATATATATCGCATTCGCCACATTCATAGGCGTTAAGCTCTTCAAGTACAAAAACGTGCCTGCGGCAGACACTTCACGGGCGCGGAAAGTCCGCAAAATCGTATATATCGTCACAATCCTTACCATGCTCCCCAGTATATGGTTGACTTATAATATGTTGCAGGACAACAAATTTATAATGAACGCCAACACCTTCGTTACAAAGGAATGTAATTTCCCTGCAACCCAGGTTCTTAGTAAAGATGCCTACATTGAGGACGGAGAGCGATACATCAGGATTGCGCTGATGGGCAAAGTGCTTCCAGCCGATTCGCTGAACAACGCACTCAGCTCACGCCTTGGATTTTACCACCTTGCAGGCACCAAACTTGTGATAGTGCAGGGTGATGCCGTAAATACCGGTTCTGCAATGACCTCATCCGCAAGCGACATTTACCAGCTTGCACAGAGCACCATAACCCGGCAGCAGTCTGAAATAGACTCGCTCCGATCAACTATTCGGCAGCAGGAAGACTCACGCGCTGTTGCGCTAAAAATTTCCCCTGAATTGAAAGTGCTTTTCCCGCAGGTTGAGGACATTGCACTCGCTTCACCTGTTTTTGCCGGAATTGCAGAAAACAGGCTGGACACTATAAATGTCGCGTTGGTGTCATTCTCTGAACGCATGAATACAGCACAGACCGACAAATTCCGCCAATACCTGCAGGCAAGGCTTGGCATTAAGAAAATCAACATTGTAGAGGTTAGCCCTGCAATCATTGACAATGTAAAGGAACAAAAATAATCCCACTATATATGAAAGTAGCACTGGTCTGCAACAGCGATTTGCTCGGAGGAGCTTCTATCGTAACATACAGATTGATGCATGCACTACGCCATCAGGGTGTGGACGCACGCATGATTGTCTACACCAAGATTAGCGAGGACAAGGAGGTCACCGTTGTCGGAACCCGTTTTATGAGGGGTGTTAACTTCATGGCGGAGAGAGCAAGGATTTTTGCGGCAAACGGATTCAACCGCGACAACCTTTTCAAGGTATCAATTGCAAACACAGGGTATCCCCTTCACAGGCACCCCTGGGTAAGGGAAGCTGATGTGGTGTGTCTGAACTGGATTAACCAGGGGCTCATGTCGCTTAAAGGTGTTGAATCGCTCCACAAAATCAACAAGCCTATTGTGTGGACAATGCATGATATGTGGAACTGCACCGGAATATGCCACCATGCATACGAATGTACAAGATACACTAAGGAATGTGGATGCTGCCCACTTCTTGACAGCGACAAGCTTAATGACCTTTCCCACAAGGTATGGAAGAAAAAATTGGGCATTTACGACAAGGTGCCTCTCAACTTTGTTGCAGTAAGCCGATGGCTTGCCGATAAATGTGCGGAAAGCTCACTCCTCTCTGGCAGGAATGTCCGCGTTATTCCAAATGCATTTCCGGTTGATACTTTCCACACTGCAATCAATGGCGATTACCCGCTGCTTAATATTGACTACACCCGTAAGCTCATTTTAATGGGAGCGGCACGCCTTGATGACCCAATCAAAGGCATTGACTACGCAATTGAAGCCCTTAATCTCTTATTCGACAACTATCCTGTGATTGCAAATAAATGCACTGCGGTGTTCTTCGGCTCAATGAGAAATCCGGCTGCGCTTGACAAATTGCGTTTCCCGCACTCATGGGTAGGACGAATTAATGATCCGGAAACTGTCAGGGCTCTGTATGCTTGTTCTAAGGTAGTGCTCTCCACCTCGCTGTACGAAACCCTTCCCGGCACACTCATAGAAGGACAGGCGGCAGGATGCCTCCCGGTTACTTTCGGTTTCGGAGGTCAGAAAGACATTGTCACTCACCTCAAGGACGGCTACATTGCAAAGTATCGCGATGCGGTTGATGTCGCGGCAGGAATAAGGTGGGCACTTGAAGAGAAAGTTGACCGGAACGCGCTCCACGAAAGTGTCAGGGAACGTTTTTCAGCAAATGAGGTAGCTAAAAAATACATTCAACTTTTTAAAGAAATTACCAACTGATGCAGACAGTTCTTTTCCATTCAACAATATTCGGACCCATACACAGCAGAAGGCTTGGCACTTCGCTCGGAGTCAACCTGTCGCCGGATGACGGCAAAGTATGCTCATTTGACTGCCTCTACTGCGAGGCTGGGTTCAATGCCCAGGGAACCGGCACTACAGGATTGCCGGATAGGGAGAAAGTGCGCGTCATGCTTGAAAATAAACTCAGCTCAATGGCTGCGGCAGGAGTGAATCTTGATGTTATTACCTTTTCTGGCAATGGAGAACCCACTTTGCATCCCGATTTTGCAGGAATAATTGATGACACTATTGCGCTGCGCGACAAATATTTTCCTGATGTCAAAATCAGCGTGCTTTCCAACTCAACTCGCCTTGGCGATGAAAAGGTGTGCGCAGCATTGAGAAAAGTTGACAACAATATCCTTAAGCTCGACTCGGCAATAACATCCACTATGCGCTTGATTGACCGACCGAACTCAAAGGATTTCACATCGGAAAAAGTGATTTCGCAGATTGCAGGGTTTGGAAAAGACTGCATTGTGCAGACAATGATTTTGCGTGGCTCGCACAATGGACAGACTGTTGATAACACCTTGCCCGAAGAGATTGACGCCCTGATTGAAGCATACAAGAAAATAAATCCAGCCGAAGTGATGCTCTACTCCATTGACCGCAAGACTCCGGAGCAAGCGTTGGTAAAAGTAGAAAAGGATGAACTCAATCAAATTGCCGACCGCATCCGGCAGGAAGGAATAAAAGTACAAGTAAGCTGACAACACATGAACAACCTTATAATTCCGGCACCCCTGAAGCCGGGCGACACCGTAGTGTTTGTTTCCCCTGCGGGAACTATCAAAAGCCAGTATGTTACAGATGCCGTGAAAGTGCTGAAGCAGCAGGGATGGAATGTAAAAATAGCTCCGCATGCACTGGGTAAATGGCGCACATTCAGCGGCACTTCCGATGAACGCTATACCGACCTCTCGCAAGCCCTTCTCGACCCTGCTGTCAAGGCTATATTCTGTAGCCGTGGAGGCTACGGTGCAGTGCATCTGCTCGATAAGCTGGATAAGCTGCCTCTGCGAAATAATCCAAAATGGATTATTGGCTATAGCGACATATCCGCTCTACATGCTTTGATGAACCGCCACGGCATAGCAAGCATACATGCGCCTATGGCTAAGCATATAGCTACATTTAGCGGCAAGGACACTGATTCGGTGTCTCTATTCAATATCCTCAAAGGCAATATGCCCGTTTACAAGATAGCTCCTAATCCTCTAAATCGTTTCGGAATTGCGAAAGGAAACCTTATCGGTGGAAATCTTGCCGTGCTTGCCGACCTGATTTCCACGCCATTTGACATTTTCCGCCCGGGAGCAATTGTATTTATCGAGGACATTTCAGAACCTATATATAAAACAGAAAGAATACTCTATCAATTGAAACTCAGCGGAGTGCTTGCATCACTCGGAGGTTTGATTGTTGGAGAGTTCACCGAGTACAGCAAGGATGTCGATGGCAGGAGCATGGAAAACATGATTGCTGAAATGGTGAAAGGATATAAGTACCCGGTTGCTTTCGGAGTGCCTGTGGGGCATGTTGACCACAACCTCCCGCTGGTTGAAGGCGCTCCTGTTACACTCACTGTTAGTGCGACCGGCACCGTCATTTCCCAGAAATAGTGCCACATACCTGAAATATTAGTAACTTTGCCTTGATATTATAGTTTTAACGATTATGAAGATTGCTATTATAGGCTACGGCAAGATGGGTCATGTGATTGAACGCATCGCCAGGGAGCGCGGACATGAGATTGTGTCAATTATCGACGTAAACAACACCGGTGATATTGATTCGCCGGAATTTGCAAGCGCTGATGTTGCCATAGAGTTCACAACACCATCAACCGCTTTTGATAATTGCCGCAAGGCACTTTCAAGAGGAGTAAAAGTTGTGTCCGGCACAACTGCATGGGCAGACCACCTTGGCGAAATAAAAGAAATATGCGACAAAGACGGGCGCACATTCTTCTGGAGCTCCAACTATAGCCTTGGTGTAAATATTTTCTTTGCACTCAACCGCTACCTCGCAACAATAATGGCTGGATTCCCGCAATACACACCGGAAATGACTGAAATCCACCACATACACAAACTCGATCATCCGAGCGGTACAGCAATTTCGCTTGCTGAAGGCATCATCGATTCTGATTCCGCATTAACCGGTTGGACCGAAGAGCAAGATTCACCTGCTGACAAAATACTAATAAACCACAAGCGTGAAGGCGAGGTGCCCGGAACACATATTATCAGTTGGGATTCCCCTGTGGACACAATCACCATTGAGCACCGTGCAAAGAGCCGTGAGGGATTTGCGCTTGGAGCGGTAGTTGCTGCCGAATGGATTAAAGATAAAGAGGGATTCCTGACTATGGACAATCTCATGCACTCTTTTATCAGCAATTCAGCGCTTCTCGATATTCTTAACACTGACAAAAAATGAGCGATTCTCCCGCAAAACCCGAAAAAAAATCATTTGCTGAGGATTTCAAGCAACGTGTTGCCGCCACTAAAACCACACGTTGGATTCGCTTCGGCATAGTTGCCGCCCTGTTCCTTGCATGGGTGGCATGGCTTGGAAGCTGGTGGGTTGCTATTTTCATCATCCTCCTATTTGACATCTACATTACAGGTTATATTCCATTCACATGGTGGAAGAATAGCAAAAACAAGGCAGTACGCGCAGTTATGAGCTGGGTAGACGCTATTGTCTACGCGCTTGTGCTCGTATATTTCGTTTTCGCTTTTATTGGACAGAACTACCAGATTCCCAGTTCTTCCCTCGAAAAAACGCTGCTTGTGGGTGACTACCTGTGGGTTAATAAAATGGCATACGGTCCACGAGTGCCGATGACTCCGGTGCATTTTCCCCTTGTGCAGAATACTCTCCCAATTATCAATACCAAAAGCTACCTTGAAAACCCGCAGTGGAGCTACAAGCGCCTTAAGGGATTTGGAAAGGTTGAGAGAGGTGACATTGTAGTGTTCAACTTCCCTGCCGGAGACAGCGTCCTGCCGAAGCTGCTTGAGCCGGGAACACAAAGCCGGTTTGCCGGAGCGGATTATTACACCCTCCTCAAAGTGCTTGGCAGGGATGGATTGAAAGCTTACAAAAGTGAAATAGGAGAAGTCATGTATCGTCCGGTGGATCGACGTGACAATTATGTTAAGCGTGCGGTTGGACTTCCCGGAGAAACTATTTCAATACGCGACGGAGTCATATATATTGACGGCAAACCTCTCCCCCAGCCTGAAAACGTACAGTTTACCTACTGGTTCCAGAGCAAATATCCCCTCTTGGACCAGAAATGGGAGGAGTACGGAATTGCGCAGGATGACAGGCGCATAGCCGACGCACAGTCAAGCGACTATTATTTCCTGCAGGAAAATAATTTTGATACCAACGGCAACTATCCTATTTACTCAGCTCCTCTCACACAGGAGATGGTCAATAAAATAAAGAGTGACCCAAGCACACTCGCTATAGCAAAAGCACCTGTAGGCAGTGATGAATTCCTGTTCCCCGATATTGTGTCTACAGGGTGGACACGTGCTGACTACGGAGATTTGTGGATTCCCAAAAAAGGAGCTACCATTCAGTTAGATGAGCAGAACTGGCTCATTTACAACCGCGTTATCCGAAATTATGAAGGGCATCCGGATGCATATCTCGGAAGCGACGGTATTGTTTATATCGACGGAAAGCCGGCTAAAGATTACACTTTTGCGATGGACTACTATTTTATGATGGGTGACAATCGCGACAATTCCCTTGACTCGCGTTACTGGGGATTTGTGCCGGAAGACCACATTGTAGGCAAACCGATGCGTGTGCTTATTTCTTTTGACAAGGATAAGACCCTTTTCAACGGAGGAATCCGATGGAACAGGATACTTAAAAACGCTAATTCCGGCTTTTAAGCCATAATGCCCTCCCCGCTTATAATACACCACGACTCAACCGCAGTATTGTCTCCGCAGTACTGCGGCAGTTGTGCTTATTATGCAGTCCTCGCATCATATCCACGCGTCATTATCCATGACGGCATGAGGTATGACAAGCGATTCAAGTCAACCCACCGTACTGCTGTTGCTGATACCCGGGGAGTGCTTGAGCTTACAGTGCCTGTGGCAAAACCGCAATCAACTTCATCTGCTACATGGAACGAGGCTACCGTTTCAACTCATGGTGCATGGTGGAATATTCATCTTACCGCACTTGAATCAGCATACGGGCGCACACCTTTCTTTGAATTTTATGTAGATGATTTCCTGCCCTTCTTCCGCCATGAAGTTTGCGGGCAGAGTATAACCGATTATGATGCAGCGATAGACGCAACAATCCGCCGTCTTCTCGGCATCAATACTGAAGTACACCATATATATAATAAGGAGTTGCCGGAAAATATTGTTGATTTGCGTCGTGCCGATTTCAACACGCTTGCACCTGTCCCGCCATATTATCAGGTCAGGGCATCACGCCTCGGCTTCATTCCCAACCTCAGTATCCTCGACCTTCTCTTTAATCTTGGTCCAGAAGCACCA
>DAAJ01000004.1 GCA_001701115.1 Bacteroidales bacterium GP2 | reverse complement strand
ATTTCTTGTGCAAATGTAGTAAACCCGGGGAAACCTTGCAAATTTAAAGTGCCACTTTAAATTTGCAAGGTTTTTGGCAGGGATAAAAAGAACCGACCCTTTGAACCGTATAGGCAAAAGGGTCGGCAAATATTGTGATATATGATTCAGCTTACAACGTCGAAGCCGCGTCGGCGGATTGCATCAAGCATCCGGTAGCTCATTGCCATACGGTAATAATTTACCATGTGCTCTGCCCAGTCATTGGTTGTTTTCGCTCCGGCGCGGGTCGCATTGTAGTGCTCTATCTCTTTGTCATAATCTATAAGTGCCTCTTTGAGTCCTTCATCAGAGTATGTGTTTGAGTGTATTACAAGTTGGAGCGGCTGTTTCGGTTTCAGATCCGGCATTTCCCGCGGCACACCGATAGCAAGCCCGCATACAATATATGTGTCCTGCGGCAGNNAAATTATTACCGTATGGCAATGAGCCTCCGGGGCGGCTGTTCTTGTATAACCTATGCAGCAGGTGCCGAGTCCGGCGGATTCAGCAGCGGTAAGTGCGCTCATCATTGCAAGTGCAGCGTCGACAGTGCCTACTATCACTCCGTCAAGGGTTTTCTGGAAGTTGGGGAAATCTATTTTCTTTTCAGCGGCAATGACTTTTATTTTATGGAAATCTGCACAGAAAACAAGGAAATGGTTGCAGGTCTTGATCTGCTTCTGCGATGTCAGTTCATATATTTTCTCTTTCATAGCCTGGTCGGTAACATCTATGACAGAGAATTGCTGACCGTTGTAGCTCGTGGGAGTGTTTCTTATCGCTTCATATATGAAATCCATTGTTTCCTGTGGAATAGCTTCGCGCTCGTAGCGTCGGATGCTGCGGCGTTGCAGCAGAGTGTCTTTGACTGTTTTCATGATGGTTTGGATGTGTTTGATATTTCTGTAATTATAATGCCTACCGGGGCGTTTTTGTTCTGAAACAAAACTGCCCCGGAGCAGATTTCCCGCATCCGGAGCAGCATCTTTATAGATAGTTGTGGAAGTGCTTATTTCTTGAAGAAGCGTTTGTAAAGTCCTTCAAAGCCCTGACCGTGGCGAGCTTCATCCTTAGCCATTTCATGAACTGTGTCATGGATAGCGTCAAGGTTCAGCTGTTTAGCGCGTGCAGCAATGCGCATCTTGTCCTCGTTGGCTCCGGCTTCTGCAGCCATGCGCTTTTCAAGGTTGGTTTTGGTATCCCAAACGCAGTCGCCAAGAAGTTCGGCAAACTTTGAAGCATGCTCAGCTTCTTCAAAAGCATAACGCTTGAATGCGTCAGCAATTTCAGGATAACCTTCGCGGTCTGCCTGGCGGCTCATTGCGAGATACATTCCCACTTCGGCGCATTCACCGTTGAAATGTGCTGTAAGGTCGGCAATCATCTGTTCGTCAGTGTCTTTTGCAACACCGATTTTGTGCTCTGTCACAAATTTAAGAGCTTCGTCAGGAGTGAGTTCTTTGAATTTGTCCTTCGCAGCTTTGCAGAGGGGGCACTGTTCGGGAGCTTCATCACCTTCGTGAACATAACCACATACTGTGCAGATAAATTTCTTTTTCATTTTGTTGTTTGTTAGATTGTTGAATAATTATACTTTATAAAAAGGTGGGTTATTTCGGTTAAATTATGGTTTCGGATTTGTCCTGCATTGCGGACAACATCCTGTCAGGTTGACCTGCACTCCAGAAATATCAAATTCTTCCGGGAATGACATTTCGAGCAGGTCGATGTCATATATCATGTTGCATTTCAAGCACCGGAAATGGGCGTGGGGCTCCGTGCACCCGTCAAACCTCGCAATTCCGGGCTCAATGTTCACTTCCAGAACACCTTTGCTCGAAACAAGGGAGTGCAATGTATTGTAAACTGTGGTTTTGGAAAGGGAGGGATATTGCTCTTTAAGTCCAATGAAAATTTCATCAGCGGTAGGATGGGTGCGGTGGGACAGCACATAAGCCGCAACCGCGATTCTCTGCGGAGATGGACGCAGACCGCAATCTTTTATAAGGTTGAGCGCCTGAGTCGCGATTTTGGCGGATGTATGTGGCTGTTGTAACATATATAACTTTGTAATGAGTACAAAGTTATAATAATTCCACAAAATAGAAATTATACTCCTTTTAAAAAAAGTTAATGGGAAACGGCTATGTGGTGCTAAGCGGTGGCAGGAAGGCGTCCGGGTAGTGATGAATCTGCGGAGTTGACTTTGGTTCGCCAATTACCACAATAACGTCGAATTGCACAGGGTGAGGAATGTCGTATGCCTTGACGTATGCTTCCGCGCCCCGGCATAGGTGAGATATTTTCTTTCTGTCGATAGATTCAAGAGGGTCGTATTCGTCATCAGTGCGGGTTTTCACTTCGACAAACACAATGCGGTCATGATGCCGCGCCACAATGTCAAGCTCGTTTTTCCCGAAGCGGACGTTTGTATCCAGTATAGCATACCCTTGCGCTACAAGAAAATCTCGTGCTTGCTCTTCGCCCCATGAACCTATGTCATTGTGCTCCGCCATCGCTTTTGGATTTTCCGGCAAGCATGCCGCAAGCCGCCATAATGTCTTCCCCTCGCGAAGCGCGGATGGTTGCTGTTATTCCAAGTGAGTTGAGCGTGTCACGAAACTCGACCATGGCATTCTCTGAAGCTGTTTTGCCATCGAAGCCGGGAATCTTGTGGAAACGGATGAGGTTGACGCGAGCATGAGTGTCACGCAACAGCCGGGCGAGGGCGCGTGCATGGCGCATATCATCATTTTTGCCCGCCCACATTGTATATTCCACGGACAGGCGGCGCTGTCCGGTGAAATCATACTGGCGCAAAAGGTTCATTACATCAGCAACCGACCATGCTTTTTCCACCGGCATAATCTCCTTTCGCTCTTCGGCAAACGGTGTGTGGACGCTTATGGCAATATGCACTTTTGTTTCATTAAGCAGGCGTTTCAATCCGGCGATATTGCCTATTGTTGAAACAGTGATTCTTTTAGGACTCCATGCAAGTCCCCATGGTGCGGTAAGTATTTCAATAGTGGAAAGGACAGCATCAAGGTTGTCTGTCGGCTCACCCATTCCCATGAAAACAATGTTAGTGAGGCGCTCGCTTTCATCAACAGAAAGAATCTGGTTCATAATCTGCGCTGCTGTCAGATTACCGTCAAATCCGTTTCTGCCGGTCATGCAGAATGCGCAATTCATTCTGCATCCTGCCTGGCAGCTTACGCACAAGGTAGCACGTTCTTTGTCCGGAATCATTACCGCTTCAATGTTTCTTCCTGGCACACCGGGAAAAATATATTTCGCAGTGCCGTCACTGCTGCGGTAACATTCGAGTGGCTCAATGCGACCGACAGTGTACTGGTTTGAAAGTTTTTCCCTTGCAGTTTTTGACAGGTTTGTCATCGCGTTTATATCGGTGACGCGCTTCACATATAGCCAGTCTGCAATCTGTTTCGCTGCAAAGCGTGGCATGCCTAATCCGGCTGCAATGAGCTGCAACTCTTCAAGCGTTTTTCCAATAAGCGGAATTTTTGAGTCAGTCATAATTACTTTCGCAATATGTATAATGGTGAAGCATTGAATCTCGGCAGGACTTCAACTCTCAGGGTTTCAGGAGGTGACACTATTCCGGGGGTTATGCCGAGTGCCTGAGCAACAGTAGACAATGCAAGCGCAGGGGTGTTATTGTCCTGGCTCAGATGGCACAGAAATACATTTTTGAGCTCGGGAGTTTTTATCGATGCAAGATATTTTGCCGTTTCAACGTTGTCCATGTGACCATTGTATGCGGCAATGCGTGCTTTAAGGTAGGAAGAATATTTTCCAGTCCTGAGCATCTCAGCATCGTAATTGCTTTCAAGGACAATGAAATTAGCTTGGCGCATATAATAGTCTGCCCGCTCAGATATGCAACCGAGGTCTGTGGCGACAGTCATTTTCAAATCACCTTTGGAAATGAAGAATCCTGCATTGTCGGTGCCGTCATGGCTCACTTCAAAAGCAGTGATTTCAAATGAGCCTATTTTGAAAGGAAATTCCTTGTATATCGGTTGGTGGTAATCTTTTAGCCGGCGTGAAATGCTATGCCGGCGCATAATGCCCGCAAGAGCCTTTGGAGTGCAAAAAACTTTGATGTGGGTATGCCGGCGAACTATCGAATACACGCACCTCACATGGTCGCCATGGTCATGGGTAAGGCATATTCCATGTATATCCTTCATGGATAGGTTCATGGATTCAAGCCCGGCAATAACTGCGCGTGCGTCTACCCCTGCATCAATGAGTATTCCGCCGCTGCGGTCCCCAATAAAAGCACAGTTTCCGCTGCTTCCGCTGCCAAAGCTTTTGAAAAGGATTGCATCCCGGGGACGCGAATCCATTTCTATAGGTTCGTCAAGCGGGTTAAAGGCAGCCTTTGCCTTTGATTCCTTCTCCTGCTCCTTCTTAATTTCCACCACAAAGTCCTCAATAGAGGGGTGGACGGGGATAGGTTCTTCCCTTATCGGCAATATATCGTCAATAATATCAAAGAGCCCGGGTTGCGGAGTGCCATATTTATCAATCTTTTTAGCCATCCGTCAATTGAAGAGTAGAAATATTGTCGGTGTGTGTGAATAGTCAAATGCCGCTTTCTTCCAGTCAGCGATAGACCGTGTTATGATGCTCTGTTTTGCCCCGGTAATATCTGAGGCGACGCATAGCAGCATAGATGATGGGAGGGAAGTGCAAAGTTCCTGAATCAGCCTGTTGTTGCGGTACGGGGTTTCTATGAATATCTGGGTCTGGTGCTCACGGTTGATGCGTCGCTCCATCTCTTTAAGCCGTGCGGCACGTGTGGAAGCATCTACCGGCAGATACCCGGCGAAAGCAAAACTCTGACCGTTGAATCCCGATCCCATAAGCCCCATAAGGATGCTTGAGGGACCCACAAGTGGAATAACTTCGATGCCTTTGCGCTGTGCCAGTGCCACAATGTCTGCTCCAGGATCGGCAATTGCAGGACATCCGGCTTCTGAAATCACACCAATATCCTTTCCTTCAAATGCCGGTTCAAGCATCTGAGGGATGTCCTGCTGCAAAGTGTGTTCGTTTAGGGTAAAGAATGTCAGGGTATCAATATCTATGGTACGGTCGCATTTTTTCAGAAAACGCCTTGCACTGCGGATATTTTCCACTACAAAAACCTTTATGTTTTTGATTAAGGCGATATTATATGAGGGCAAAACCGCATTGATATCGCCATCGTTCAGCGGTACCGGAAACAGAAAAATTTTGCCCGTATGTGTCTTCTGCTGGTCTGTCATAGTACAAAGTTACGAATTTATATCGCATATATTCGCGGCTATTCACTAAATTTGTGGATGTGTTAACTTTAAATAAGGAGTCAAAGAGATGAAAAAGAATTTTAAGCCAAAAGCGTGGCTGCTTCCGCAGCCGGTATTGATTATCGGTACATACAATGAAGATGGGAGCCCGAATGCCATGAACGCGGCATGGGCTGGGGAGTGGGATATGAACGAAATAATGATTTCAATGGGCTCGCATGCAACAACCGCAAACCTGAACAGATGTGGCGACTTTACAGTTGCTTTCGCTACTGTTGACACTATGGTCGCTTCGGACTATGTTGGAATCGTAAGCGGGAAAACTCATCCGGACAAAATAGAGAAAACCGGTTGGAAAAGCGAAAAAGGGGAGACTGTCAATGCACCGGTCTTCAATTGTTTCCCTATGACAATGGAGTGCCGTATCAAAGAGAAGCTTTATGAATCACCTACCGGGTTTTATATTATTGCGGAGATTCTCAATATCATATGTGATGAGGCTTATCTTGCCGAGGATGGCAAGCCTGATGTTGAAAAGATGCATCTGATTACATTTGATCCAATACACAACGGATACGTAGCACTCGGTTCTCGCGTCGGAAATGCTTTTCATGACGGTAAAGACCTGAAATAAGCGATGGTTAAGCGAGTCGGTGTTATCGCTGTGTTAATAATGGCGGTGTGTGCCTTTGGCTACAGCGAAAAGCGCGTTGTATTCATCGGTGATTCTGTGACTGACGGAGGGTGGGGCAGAAGCGGTGGTCGTCCTTATCCGTCTTCGGAGCGCGACCGGGATGACCTGAACCATATATTCGGGCACAGTTACATGATTTTTTGTGCTACCGAGTATCTCAACCGCAATCCTGAAGCGGGGTACGAATTTTTCAATCGTGGCATTGGAGATGATGACCTTGCAAGGATAGAGGCACGATGGGATGAAGATGTCCTAAGCCTTTGTCCTGATGTTGTTTCAATTCTTGTAGGAACTAACGATGTACATTACTGCCTTGAAAATGATACAGTGCTTGATGCTGCGGACTGGGATAAACGCTACCGTGCGTTGCTTGACAGGACCAGGGCGGTGAATCCAGATGTAAAATATGTGCTCGGAATTATTACTGTCCGCTAAAAATTTTTGA
>DAAJ01000112.1 GCA_001701115.1 Bacteroidales bacterium GP2 | reverse complement strand
CATATTGCATAAATTCACTACTTTTACCGAACTAAATACTACATTTAACATCCCTCATTTTTGAAGTGGAAATGATTCTCTGTAAATTTGTACTCGGATTAGAGACATAGGTCTCCTCCCCTCACCTTAATTAAATAAAATAAGAATGAAACCTTTCGTACACCTACATGTACACACCCAATATTCTCTATTGGACGGACAAGCATCAGTATCTGCGCTCATAGACAAGGCTCTTGATGACGGAATGGCAGGCATAGCCATAACCGACCACGGTAATATGTTCGGAATCAAGGAAGTGTACAACTATGTCAATGGTGGATGCATGAAGGGCTATAAAAAGAAGCTCGAAAAAGCGCAAGAAAAGGGTGACGATAAAACCATTGAAAAATTCACCAATAGGATAAACAGAATCAAGTCCAAGGACTTCAAATTGATTATTGGCTGTGAAATGTATGTCGCTAACGGTTCTCTGCATGATAGGACCGACAAAAGAGATATTGGGCGCCACCTCATTGTGCTTGCAAAAAACCATACAGGATATAAAAATCTCATCAAACTTGTAAGCAAAGCCTGGACAGAAGGATTTTACACGCATCCACGAACAGACAAATCAGAAATCGCCGCTCATCGGGAAGGTCTTATAATAGCATCTGCATGCCTTGGAGGCGAAATACCACGACTTCTGCGCGAAGGCAAGAAAAATGAGGCTATTGAAAGCGTAAAGTGGTGGAAGGAAACATTTGGAGATGACTACTACATTGAATTGCAAAGACATAAGACAAATGTTCCGAGCGGCAATACCGAAGTGTATGAAATCCAGAAAAGCGTAAATGCCGATTTAATCGAAATAGCAAAGGAATTGGGCATCAAGATGATTGCCACTAATGATGTACATTTCGTAAACGAATCTGACGCAGAAGCCCACGACCGCCTGATATGCGTAAGCACCAATAGCAACCTCACGGACCCATCCCGAATGAGATACACTAAGCAGGAATGGATGAAAACGCAGGAGGAGATGAATCAAATTTTCTCTGACGTGCCGGAGTCGCTGGAAAATACCCTTGAAATCTTAGGCAAGGTAGAGAATTACTCAATTGACCACGGACCTATCATGCCCTTTTTCGATATCCCTGAAGAATTTGGCACTGAAGAAGAGTACCGTTCAAGAATTACCGAACAAGAGCTTTTTGACGAATTCACACGGGACGAGAATGGAAATGTCGTACTTTCACAGGAAAAAGCGGAAGAAAAAATAGAAAAACTTGGTGGCTACGATAAACTATACCGCATAAAATTTGAAGCTGACTACCTCAAAAAACTTGCATACGAAGGCGCAGAACGAAGATATGGCAATCCTCTTACACCTGAGCTTGAGGAACGAATAAAGTTTGAACTGCATATAATGAAAACCATGGGTTTCCCTGGATACTTCCTGATTGTGCAGGACTTCATCAATGCCGCAAGGCATCAGCTTGGCGTAAGTGTCGGACCAGGTCGTGGTTCTGCGGCAGGAAGCGCAGTGGCATATTGCCTTGGCATCACTCAAATTGACCCGGTGAAATATGACCTGCTGTTCGAGAGGTTTTTGAACCCGGACCGAATCTCACTTCCCGATATAGACATAGACTTCGATGATGACGGACGCGCCGACGTGCTCCGCTATGTTACCGAGAAATATGGCGAAGAAAAGGTAGCACACATTATTACATACGGCACAATGGCTGCAAAGAGCGCTATTAAAGATGTGGCGCGAATAGAGCAATTGCCGCTCAGCGAGAGTGACCGCCTCACCAAATTAATTCCCCGGCGAATGCCGGAAATAAACGGCAAGGCGTTGGATCCGACTCTTGCCAACTGCTACGAATATGTGCCGGACTTCAAAAATGAGTTACACAGCAACAACCCACTCGTTGTTGAAACCCTACGTTATGCCAAAGAACTTGAAGGAAACGTCCGCAACACTGGAGTGCATGCTTGCGGAGTGATAATCTGCCGTGACGATATCACTGATTGGGTTCCGGTGAGCACTGCCGTAGATAAGGCATCTGATTCAAAAGAGAAATTCATAGTTACGCAATATGAGGGCAAAGTCATAGAAGAGACCGGGCTAATCAAAATGGACTTCCTTGGATTGAAAACACTAAGCATCATCAAGGAGGCGGTCTCAAATATCAAGCGCACTCGAAATGTCGATATTGACATGGAGACAATTCCTATTGATGACCCGGCTACCTATAAGCTGTATTGCGACGGAAACACTGTAGGCACATTCCAGTTTGAAAGCGCTGGAATGCAAAAATATCTTCGCGAACTTCAGCCGAGCACTTTCGAGGACCTCATCGCCATGAACGCCCTCTACCGTCCGGGACCTATGGATTACATTCCGGACTTCATCGCCAGAAAGCATGGACGTGAACCTATTGTCTATGATATTCCTGAAATGGAAAAATATCTTAAGGACACATACGGCGTGACAGTGTACCAGGAACAGGTCATGCTCCTTTCACGCCTCTTGGCGAATTTCACCCGTGGACAAAGCGATACACTCCGAAAAGCGATGGGCAAAAAGCTAATTGACAAGATGAATGAGCTCGAAAAACTGTTTATTGAGGGAGGTCAGGCAAACGGGCATGATCCGGCAGTTCTTTCTAAAATATGGAATGACTGGAAAAAATTCGCTTCATACGCGTTCAATAAGAGCCATGCCACATGCTATAGCTGGGTGGCATTCCAGACCGCATACCTTAAAGCTAACTATCCGGCAGAGTACATGGCTGCGGTACTGACACGAAACCGCTCCGATATCAGCAAACTTTCCGTATTCATGGAGGAATGCAAACGAATGAGAATTGATATTAAAGGTCCATGTGTAAACGAAAGTTTCCTTGAATTTGGCGTGAACGCCCGCGGAGATATCCGCTTCGGTCTCGCAGCAATCAAAGGCATCGGTGAAAATGTTGTCAATGAAATCCTGTCAGCAAGGAATGCTGGAGGACCATTTACCTCTATATATGACTTTATTGAAAGAGTTAACCTTGGCGCAGTAAACAGAAGGGTTATTGAAGCACTCGCCTATGCGGGAGCATTCGACTGCTTCCAGCACGAACTCCGCAGGGAAGATTTCTTCGAGAAAAATATCAAAGGCGAAACATTCTCTGAACTTCTAATCCGGTATGGTCAACTTTTTCAGGCAGACAAACAGAACCGGGGAATGTCACTTTTCGGTGACGAAGACACTACCATTACCGCCGCAGGCAGACCACCGGTTACTCCTGCTACCCCATGGATTGACGCATATCGCCTGCAAAAAGAGCGAGAATTAGTCGGTATCTACCATTCGGCACATCCGCTTGACCCCTACTTCATAGAAATCCACTATGGTATGACACCTCTCAAGGATTACCAGAGTGAAGATGTTGTGGAAAATACTGAATATACCTATGGCGGATTCATTGTTGACTTCTCTACCAAGCCGACTATGAAAGGCGACATGATGGGAATAATTAAGATTGAGGATACATCGGGAGCTGCAGAAATCCGCCTTTACGGCAAAAACTTCTACGATTTCTCTAAATACTGCATCGCAAATACTTCAATCTACATAAAAGGAACGTATGGAAGAAATCGCGACGGGAAATTAATCTTCAAAATTGGCACTATTGGGCTTTTGAGCGACCTTAAAGGCAAGTTGATTAAAGGTATCACACTTACTATGGATTTCCCGCAGGTAGACCAGACCATAATGGATGTACTTTCGGAGCTACTGACACGAGAAGAAGATAACGGAGCTTCACGCGGCACGCTCACCTTAAAACTGTTTGAGCCGAGCGCAAACCGCTTTATCAAATTTGATTCTCCTTATACTGTTCCACTTGACCGAAGGGCGCTCGACACCATCGGTGACCTTGGCATCCAGTACCGCCTTGAAAAAATGGAAGAAAATCAGTAAAAAGCAATCTACAAATAAAAAATCAAGGGCTGCGTTACCGTAGCCCTTGATTGCTTTTGCCGGTAAATCAGTCCCGGTCAAGAATTTCTTTGATTTTCTCAGAGGCGGTAATAACCACATTCTGTAGCTTGATTATTTCTGCCTTATGCACTCGTGCACCCTGCATTTTCACTAACTCCTCAATTACAGTCTTGATTTCCTGCATGGAGTACTTGCTGTAGTCAATTTCCTCTTTCGCCAATGCCTTTTCGAGCAATGATTTTTCTTTTTTCGGTCGTGCCATTAATTCTGATATTTGATGTTAATAATTCTATTAAATTAAACGCAATTTACGGTCTTTATGTTCATTCCACGTCTATACTTACCTCCTCCGGGTGCGAAAAATCATTTTTTTCAATTATTGCATTCTTAACCCTCTGCAATTTGAAAGTAAATTGATTTTTGTGGAATGCAGGATAATCCTTGTTGACAGTCACGCTATTATTACGAAAAACGAGTCCATTGACCGATTTTGCATAAAGAACTGGTTTGTCAAACGTTGCAAACCTGTTCCCTTCAATTACAATTCCGCTGTGGAAATAATCTTTTTGTGACGCAAGGTTCGGAATTTCTGGATAAATAGATATTATCGCCTCGGTAAACTGAAACATGCTTGTCAGCGAGTTTATAAAAGTATTATCCTTAATCAACACATCACGGCAAGCACCCGTTTCAAACCAACCGTTGCAATCTCCGCATAGCAGGATTGCCGTGCCGCTCGTATGGTCAAACAGGTTTGTCATGGCTACAACACGGCGGGGAGTAGAGAAAAGGCTGCCACGGGCACGATTATTACGTACTGTATTATGGTTGAATTCCACACTTGGAGTCCAGGTAAGATTCTCTATCCCGCAGCTATTTTCAGGTGTTATGCTATTGTCAAGAGGCTCAACAAAAGTAACCTTCATTAACTTTGCCCCTGTCACCACGCTCTGGTCATACGGTTCGATGGATGCAATAACATTAGCAACGCCGGCAATATCCATTGTGCGGCTTGCAACAAACTGAACGCTGTCCCCAGCATCACCCCATTTGAAACCATAACTCTGCCCATGCATATATTTTCCAACAAGTGTTTTGTCATCCAACCTCTCGACAACCTTCAAATAAGTCCCGTGGACATTTATCGCATCGTCCATCATGTTTTCATACAAACCATTGACAGACGATATATGCCCCTTGCAGCCGGAGAAATGAGTTGCATCCGCCTGGGTAGTATAATATCGCCAATCATCCTTTCCACGGAGACACACCGCAAAACCGTCAAGATTCACGCTGTCACACAGCTGCGCAAGCAGCCCCATCCCTTCCGCATAATGCACCTTGACATCTTTTAGGGTCGTGGCACGACTCTCGCTTAAAAATATTCCCGGGTTAGGACGAGCCCATGAGCGCAAAGCCACTTTCACACCGGGAACAAGCAATCTGTTTTGCCATTTCGGGGCACGGAACGATCCATCCTTCAAAGCAATCACGCTATCCAGGGGAGCCCACACATCACTGCTCCTGTACACCATGTGGCGAGTATCAGGTTCAAACGCGATTGCGCTTCTGGGACTTATCTCCCAGTCATACCCTTTCACCTTAAACTCACCCTTCTTGTCTACTGAACAAATAGCGCCACCATCTGCCTTGAAAACAATACCGTCAGAACCGTTGCTAACCACTGTAACCTGGCAAATCTGCGTATCAGCAAAATCTATGCTTATTCCGGATAGGCGGCAATCCTCACTGTTAACAACGGCAATCGGCAACATCCTTCCATGAAACATGAATTCCGTGCCATTACCATCTATAACAAGGTTATTCCAGCCTTCCAGATTTATTCCTACCTTTTTGTACTCGCTTTGGTCATGGTTGGAAATAAAATATCTCTTCTTAGCGGCACCTTCCGGATAAAAATTATACACCCCAGGGGCAAATTTCAGCACAACATCCCTCTTTCCGGTCTGTGCAGCTATCTTGTCAAGGGCTTTTACCAACTTCGCGGTACAGTCTCCACGTCCGTTTGGCTTAATCCCGAAATCATTCATATCAAAAACCGTCTGTGCCATGCAGCACAAACCCATCGCCAGCGCAAAAGCCGCAAACCATATTCTCCTCATATCATCATAAATAAATGTTTCCACAAAATTACAAAAAATCAGCTACTATTACGATTATAACACTAAAAAGGGCGACTCCCGCCGCCCTGATGTTTTCACAACGGAATAATCCTTATTGTGAATTGCTCATTTTTTGTCTTGCAAAGATAATATGCAAAATTGTATAATCCAAACAGAATTTATATTTTTGCTTTTAAAATTAAAAAATAAATATATCTAACCCATGAAACAGATTTTAGGTCTTGACCTAGGTCATACAAGTATTGGCTGGAGTGTCGTAAAAGAGAATGAGAATCCAGCTGAGACATCATATATTCTTGGCGCAGGCGTCAGAAGAGTCCCACTGTCTGTAGATGAAACCAAAAATTTCACTGAAGGCAAAAGTATAACTACAAATGCTGAACGACGCCAAAAACATTCTGCGCGCTTAAATAATCACAGGTATAAATTAAGGAGGCGTGCTTTAAAAGATGTTCTTTTGGAGTTAGGCTTCATCAACGAAAATACTGTATTTGCCGAGACAGGACCAAACTCTACGCATTCAGCAATCGCTTTACGCGCCAAAGCGGCAACCGAAGAAATTACATTGGAAGAGCTGGGCAAGGTGCTGATGATGCTCAATAAAAAGAGAGGCTACAAAAGCACGCGCAAGTTGAATGAAGATGTCGGCAATGGATATATCGATGCCCTTGGAATTGCAACAATGCTCAAAACCCGGAATATTACTCCGGGAGAATATTCCCTTGAGCTTTATGAGAATGGTAAAAAATCAATTCCTGAATTCTATAAATCTGATTTGCTCGAAGAATTAGAACGGATATGCTCTGTGCAGCACAGTTTCAACCCGCTGATTCCTGAAAACATCGCAAGCATCATCAAGGGCAAGAACGAATCCCAGACATGGGCGATCTTGGCTTCTGCTCTTAACCTTAAAGGAGTAAAACGGTCACCTTCAAGAGGATTGGATAAGAAAATAGAAGAATGCCGATGGAGAGTTACGGCTTTGACCTCACCTGTCGAATTGGAGCAATTTGCCACTATTGTGTCTAAATTAAATGCCGCGGCATCCTCCACAAGTGGATTTCTCAGTGATTTAAGTGAGCGCAGCAAGGAATTGCTCCTTTACTCTGAAACAATCGGACAGTACAAAATGCGGATACTGTCAGGCAATCCGCACTACTCCTTTAAAAACATATCGTTTTATCGGCAGGATTATGCCGCAGAATTTAATACCATCTGGAATACCCAGGCTAAATTCCATCCGGAACTGACAGATGAAATAAAAGCTAAGATCAAAGACACCATTATATTTTACCAGAGACCGCTTAAATCCCAGAAATCCAAAGTCGCATATTGCGAATTGGAATCCGGAACCATGTTAGCCAACGGGGACGGAAAAATGCGATTGGTTAAAGCAGGACCAAAAGTTGCGCCAATATCCTCCCCATTTTTCCAACAGTTCAGGATTTGGCAGACCCTTAACAATCTCAGGATAGACAATCAGCCTCTGTCACTTGAAGAAAAGCAGAAACTTGCTGACAATCTTGAGTTCTGTGACAAATTATCCGCAAAAGAGATCTGCAACATTCTGCTGCTTAAAGGCAAAAATAACAAACTGAATTTTAAAGAAATCGAAGGCAATCACACCTCCGCGGCAATTTTAAGGGCTTGTGAAAAAATTGCAGAAATCTCAGGTCACTCACTTGATGGAATTTCTACATATCCATCATTGAGGGCAAAAGCTATAGCTGAAATTATAGAAGCGCTGGGCATAAACAAAGACATCCTTTACTTCAACCCGTTACTGCCAGATGATGAAATGGAAACGCATCCTGCATACCGTATATGGCACCTTCTTTATTCGGCAGAGGCGGATGATTCCAGAAGCGGAAATGAGAAACTCAAGAAAACACTATGCCGTTTGTTTAACTTTAATAACGACACTGTAGTTCCCATTTCTGCCATTACCTTTTATTCAGATTATGCATCCGTAAGCGTTCGTGCTATAAGAAAGCTATTACCATACCTTATGCAAGGCAAGATGTATAGCGAGGCTTGTGAAGCTGCCGGGCTAAACCATTCAAAGCGTTCACTTGACCGCGAGGCTATTGACAGCAAGGTATATGCTGATCACCTTGACTGCGTTAAGAAAAGCTCTTTGAGAAGCCCTGTTGTAGAAAAAATCCTCAACCAGATGATCAATGTTGTCAATGCTCTTATTGAACAATTCGGCACATTCGATGAAATACGTGTGGAGCTGGCAAGAGAATTGAAGAAATCGGCAAAAGAGCGCGAGACCATGACTAAAGACATTAAAGGTCGTGAGAAAGAAAATGCCGCAATATGCAATATATTGCAAAGCGCTCCATTCAATATTGCCCATCCTACCCGCAATGACATCATCAGATACCGCTTGTATAAGGAATTGGAGCCAAATGGCTACAAAACTTTGTACTCTAACTCATACATACCTAAGGAAGAACTCTTTACAAACAAATTCAATGTTGAGCACATTATACCCAAATCACTTCTTTTTGATGACTCATTCGCCAATAAAACCATAGAAACAGCTCAAGCGAATTTAGACAAAGGAAACATGACCGCCTACGACTATGTTTTAACAACCTACGGCGAGGCAGGGATTGAAAGATATAACGCAACTATTGACGAACTTGTCAAAAAAGGAGTCCTTTCAAAGAAAAAAGAAAAAAATCTTAAATGCCCCGCTGGTGAGATTCCATCAAATTTCCTCAACCGCGATCTGGCGCTAACTCAATATATTTCCAGGAAGGCTATTGAACTGCTTGAGGAAATTTCACCTAAAGTAACCGCTACTACCGGAGCGGTCACTGACAAGCTGCGTCAGGACTGGGGGTTAGTTGATGTAATGAAAGAGCTTAACTGGGATAAATACAATAAGCTCGGGCTTACATCATCATATACGGACCATAATGGCAACACAATAAAACAGATAAATGACTGGACTAAACGAAACGACAACCGTCACCATGCCATGGATGCAATTACTATTGCATTCACCCGCCCTGAATACATAAACTACCTCAATAACCTCAATGCGAGAAGTGATAAATCAGGACTCATCTACAGCATACAGCAAAAATATATGCATAGGGACAAAAATGGCAATCTGAAATTCACTCCTCCTATGCCTGCAGATAAGATGAGAGCGGAGGTTAAGGACAAACTCAGCTCTGTGCTTGTCTCCACCAAAGCAAAAAATAAGGTTGTTACTGCTAATACTGCAACGACAAAGTCATCTACAGGAGAAAAGAAAAATAAATACCTCACCCCGAGAACACAACTTCATAACGAAACCATATACTCCCGTTCTTTCTATTATAAGACTTCTGAAGCCAAGGTCGATGGAAGAATGAATGCTGAAATGGTTGCCAAAGTAGCGTCCAGGCTTTACCGTGATGCACTTGAAGCAAGGTTAAAACAGTTCAACGGCGATGCTAAGAAAGCATTTACAGGAAAAAACAGCTTGAAAAATAATCCTCTGTTCACTGATGGCTCCCACACTCAGCAAGTGCCTGAAAAAGTCAAAATAGTGGAGATTGAGCCCAGGTACACCGTGCGTGTAGCTGTTTCAGAAGACCTTAACCTTGAAAAAGTCATTGATAAACGTGTAAAGCGCATTCTTGAGGAGAGGGTTGCCCAATATGGAGGGAACAAGAAAGAGGCATTTGCAAATCTTGACACGAATCCCATATATCTCAATAAGGAAAAAGGAATTGTCATCAAGAAAGTTAAAATCGATGCTGGAGTTAAAAATGTAGTGGCACTGCATGATGCCCACAATCATTTAGGAAATAAGTTAATCACGCCGGACGGCTCCCCTGTTCCTGCTGATTTTGTTGCCACATCCGGAAACCACCATGTTGCACTGTTCCTTACTCCGGAAGGCAAAGTGGAAGAAGTTGTTGTATCATACTTTGAAGCTGTTGCAAGGGCAATTTCAAAACCACAGATCCCGGTGATAGACAGGGATTTCAACAGCGAAGAAGGATGGCAGTTCCTTATGACACTGAAAAAGAATGAGTACTTTGTTTTCCCAGGATATGAAAACTCTGAATCAGGTGCTCAGGTCATGACTTTTAACCCTAAAGAAATCGACCTGCTTGATCCGGCAAACTTTGCGCGGATTAGCCCATATTTATTCAGAGCACAAAAACTTTCATCTCATTATTACGTATTCCGTCATCACCTGGAGACAAATGTAGAAGATACCAAAGCACTTGCCGGAATATCATGGAAGAGACTTTGTACACCAGCCCTTATGATGGAAGCAGTAAAAGTGCGCGTAGACCATCTTGGAAAAATAGTAAAAGTGGGAGAGTAGCAATGATTAAACGTGTCATTTCATTCAGCAATCCGGCATATCTTTCGCTTGATAATGCGCGAATAAGCGTAAGGAAACCTGAGGAAGATAAGCCATTTGCCATGCTGCCGGTTGAGGACATAGGCGTTGTTGTCATTGACCATCCGCGCATAACAATAACAGCAGCACTGCTCAATTCGCTTTTGATCAACAATGTAGCGGTTATAACCTGCACCCAGAATCATCTGCCTATTGGGATGCAGCTTCCGCTTGACGGCAACACCCTGCAAAGCGAAAGGTATAAGTTTCAGATTGATGCCTCCTTGCCGTTAAAGAAACAATTATGGCAACAAACCGTGCAAATCAAAATACACAACCAGGCGGCAGTGCTTCAATCCCATAGAGGCATTGAGGTAGGCAACATGATTGCATGGAGCAAATCTGTAAAGAGCGGAGACCCTGAAAATTTGGAAGCAAGGGCGGCTGTGTATTACTGGAAATACCTCTATCCCGAGTTCCCGCATTTTTCTCGTAAACCTGACGGGGAATCGCCGAACCATTTGCTCAATTATGGATATGCCATAGTGCGGGCGCTTGTGGCAAGGGCACTTGTGGCAAGCGGATTACTTCCGACATTAGGCATACATCATCGCAACCGATATAACGCATACTGTCTTGCGGATGATATTATGGAACCATTCCGACCGTATGTCGATTCGGCTGTAGTTGATATTGTTAAGAAATATAACGGAATAAAACCATTAAAACTTGAAGACAAGGGTATCAAGCGAGATTTGCTCTCCATCCCTGTCATGGACACCATTGTTGATGGGAAAAACCGACCACTGATGAATGCGGTGGAAGTTGCGGCAGCATCACTCTCACAATGCTTCCAAGGCACTCGAAAAAAAATTGTTTATCCCACCATACCTTTAGCCTGAAACACAATGCATGGATTCTAACCGATTTAGCCAATATAGGGTTA
The DNA here is from genome assembly GCA_001701115.1 of Bacteroidales bacterium GP2. Taxonomy (GTDB): domain Bacteria; phylum Bacteroidota; class Bacteroidia; order Bacteroidales; family Muribaculaceae; genus Paramuribaculum. The sequence goes on along the minus strand of DAAJ01000112.1, from coordinate 355 downwards.
TGTGGGTGATGGTTTTCTTCGACTTGCCAACCGATACCAAATTACAGCGCAAGGCAGCCGCGAAATTCAGGAAGAATATTCTTGCTGACGGATTTACAATGTTTCAATTCTCCATATATATACGTCATTGTCCAAGCAAGGAGAATGCAGAAGTCCATATCAAGCGTGTAAAAATGATATTGCCAAGGGAAGGGAAAGTTGGAATTATGTGTGTTACTGATAAACAGTTTGGATGCATGGAACTATTTTATGGCGCTTCCGCAAAAACGTTACCCATGGGAGTCCAACAACTGGAATTGTTTTGAATTGGGAAAAAGCCATGTAAACAAAAAAATCCGGTGTGTATCACCGGATT
>DAAJ01000043.1 GCA_001701115.1 Bacteroidales bacterium GP2 | reverse complement strand
CGGCGAGGTTATTTTTTACTTTTTTAGACCCATTTTACATCCGTAAACTCCAAAAATAGCGGATGTTGAGATATTTTTGGCTACTTTTGTCGTTTAATTAGAGTAATTGTCATTAATTCTCACCGAAATGGATACTGTAAAAGTTAAAATCATAAACCGTTCCGGCAACGAACTGCCGATGTATGAAACCCCTCATGCCGCAGGGATGGATGTTAGGGCATGCCTTGACAAGCCTGTGACTCTCGCACCGCTTGAAAGGGCATTGATTCCCACCGGATTGCGGATACAGCTGCCGGTAGGATTTGAATGCCAGATGAGACCCCGCAGCGGGCTTTCACTTAAAAAAGGCATTACCCTTGTAAATACTCCCGGCACAGTAGATTCCGACTATCGCGGAGAGATAGGGGCAATCGTAATAAACCTGTCTAATGAGCCGTACACCATTACAGACGGCGAAAGAATCTGCCAGATGGTTATAACACGTTACACCCGTGTGGAATGGGAACCGGCAAAAGAGCTTGATGAGACCAAGAGAGGAGACGGTGCTTTCGGTCACACAGGCACCAATTAATCCCCAACTTTTCCACCACAGATTACACCTGATGTCAAAACTGACAAATATACTTGCTTCTGTCGCGGCAGGAATCACAATCGCCGCTGCTGCTTCATGCTCCGCGCCTAAAGCAGCGATTCCGGCAAATGACCCTGCCAAGTCCGATTACATTTACCTTGAAGCGCTGCGTGCCAAGAGCACTGACAGCCGCGATGCGTATTACGAACTCACAAAGAGGGCATACGAGCTTAATCCCGAGGATGCTTTCCTCGGATTTGAGCACGGCTACAACATGATGATGCTTTCGCATGGAGATACAGTGTCACTTGCCGAGGGCTACCGCCTCATGGGCAAATACGTTGAAGAGGAACCGGAAGATTTTTACAGCAATGTGCTCTACGCGGCAATTTCCTCCCAGATTGGCGAAAAGGAGAAGGCGATAAGCACATGGGGCAGGCTTTACAACCAGCATCCGGGTCGTCCGGAACTTGCAGTGCGCTACGCCGAAGTGCTTGCCTCCACAGGAGAAAGCGACAACCTTGAGCGTGCCTTGCAGCTCTATGACACCCTTGAAATATCGCAGGGTCCCGGATTGCAGCTGACATCACGTAAAATCCAGATGCAGTACCTGCGCTCCGACACTGCCGCCATGCTTAACGAAGCGCGCAAACTCCTCGCAACAAGCCCTCTGAATCCAGAGTACAACATATTTGCCGGGGACGTTTTCAATCAGCTTGACAGAAAGGATTCAGCAATAGTGTTCTACGATAAGGCGGTTGAACTTGACCCGTCAAACGGGCTCGCTTACTATTCAAGGGCAATGTTCTACAAGCAGAAAGGCGACAGCGTGGCATACGACCGCGAGATTTTCCGTGCCCTTGAGCAGGAGAATCTTGACATAGAGCCAAAAGTAGAGATTCTAAGGGATTATACCGCAGGGCTGTACAACGACGTGGACCAGCGCCCGAGAATCAACAAGATGTACACCCGCCTCATTGAAATGCATCCCCATGATGTAACGGTGCGCAACCTTTACCGCGACTACCTTATTGCAATTGAGGACTACGCCAATGCTGCAGAGCAAGCGGAATACTCCCTTGACCTCGACCCTGATGATGAAAACCAGTGGCTTGCCCTTACCACTTTGTACCTGAGGCTGGAAGATTATAATAGCGCACTCAGGAGCGCATTGCGAGGCATCCACTTCTTCCCTAAGAATCCTACCATGCACCTCCTTGCCGCAACCGTGCTTAACCAGGAGGGTATCTATGAGCCGGCAATCGACCACCTGAGAGAGGGGCTTGAAGTAGCTGACCCGGAAGACTACGAGATACGCTCGGAGCTACTGACATCTATGGGGGACAATTTTTACGCGAGGGAACTACCGGACAGCGCGTTTGCATATTACGACCAGGCACTTGAACTGAACCCGGGCAACATGACCGCCCTAAACAATTGCGCATACTACCTCGCTTGCACCGACCGCGACCTTGACAAAGCGGAGGAAATGATATTAAGGGTTGTGGCAGAGAGACCGGAAGAGGCAACATCGCTTGACACCTACGCATGGGTTCTTTTTAAGAAAAAGTACTACAAGAAAGCCATGGAGGTAATTGAGGACGCCTTGGAAAAGACTGATGACCCGAGCGCGGAATTGCATGACCATGCCGGGGACATTGCCTTCATGAACCAGGACTATGACCGTGCCATTGCAGAATGGCGCAAAGCCCTCGAACTTGAACCGGACAACGAACTGATTGCTAAAAAAGTCAGGCACAAGACATTCTTCAGCAAATGAGATTAAGAAAAGTATTACCCCTGCTTGCGGTTATTATCGCCGCTGTGTCAATCCACTCATGCAAATCCTCAAGGCAGGTTGCCGTGCCCACGCCAGAGAAAACTGCATCTGCATGGACAAGGCTCAAAGTGCCCGCTACGCTACGCATCACCTCTCCTGCAAACCTGTCGGTGAGCGCTACAGTGACAATGATACGCGATACCAGCATTACTGTATCGGCAAAATTCCTTGGCATGGAAGTATTTGTGGCGCAAGCTACAAACGACAGCGTGCTTGTTGTTGACAAACTGCATAAGCAATACATCGGGCAAAACATATCCGAATTTCTTGCCAATATGCCGTTCAATGCATCTACGGTGCAGGATGTCCTTACCGGTCATCCGGTAATTATACCTAAAAATATTATGCCGCAGGGAGCGACTTTCAGCATGGAGGTTGACGGGGACATGATAAGCCGGATTCTGTTTGTAAAACCGGATGCCGCACAGGTTTCACTCACCTACCCGTCCACAATTGCAACGCCTTACGGACCGATGGCTGAGAGCACTGTTATAGCCATAGAACCGGGAAACGGCAAAAAAGATATACATGCCACAATAGAATGGCAGTGGAGCAAAGCGCGCTGGAATGGCGAAGTAGAGGCGAGAGAGGTAAAGCTTTCCGGGAAGTATACTCGGATAAAAGCCACCGACATCACCAAGTCACTCTCATCCCCGCTATGATTGCGTAAGTCCTGCGATAAATTATTCACGTTTGATATATGTGGAAAAATATTTTAGCTATAATAATCCTTTCATTTGCTTTATGCTCAGACTCCTATGCCGTCAAGCCCAAGCGTGACGCAGCAAAGATACGCAAGGAGCAGCAGGCAACGAAAAAGCAGATAAAAGAGACTACCCAGAAAATAAACGTCAACACCCGTGAGACAAAAAAGCAGCTATCACGCCTCAACAGCCTGAATGGCGAAATCGAGGCTAAAGGAGCTGAGATAAATAAGATGCAGGTCGGGGTAGATTCCATTACCCGCCGCCTCACAACTATTAACGACTCCATTAATTCGCTCAATTCCCATATGGCATCGCTTCGCGACAGCTATGTGAAATCACTCAGGAAAATGCAGGGCACATCCGGCTCTATGGGGTCGCTTGCTTTCATCTTCTCATCTGACTCTTTCTCGGAAGCATACCGTAAGCTCCGCTATATGCAGCAGTTTGACAAATGGCGCAAACGCAAGGCACAGGATATCAAGGCTACAGAGAAACTCCTTGCTGAGAGGAAAACAGTGCTTGACACCGTGCGCCGCTCCCGCAATATTGAGCTGTCAAAACTCAATATGTTGCGCAAGGAGCTTGAGCAGAAACGTGTTGAAACAGACAAGGTTGTGGCACAGCTTAAATCTGAGGGCAATAACCTGCGTACTGTACTGCGCGAGAAGGAAGAACAGCAGCGTCGCCTTGACAAGGAACTTGACAAAATAATAGCCGAAGAACAGGCAAGGATAGAACGCCAGCGCAAAGAAGCTGAACGGAAGGAGCAGGAACGCAAGCGCAAAGAGGCGGAAGCAAAAAAGAAAACCACCGCGCAGACCCCTGCGCCAAAGCCTGCTGAGACTCCGGCGAAAACATCAGAACCGGCAAAACCGGCAGCCCGGTTGGCATAAATGGTAAGGTAGNNACCGGCAGCCCCATCAACATCGGTTGCTGCCGCTGACCGCGCACTCACAGGCTCATTTGAAAGCAACCAGGGCAAGCTGCTTTTCCCTGTTGCCGGCAAATACCGCATTGTCAGAGGTTTCGGACGGCAGAAGCATCCACAGCTCGCCCATGTCGAAACGGACAATTCCGGAATAGACATCGAGGCAATATCATCCAAGCAAGCAAGGGCGGTTTTTGACGGCACAGTGTCTGCAACATTCAAGCAACCGGGATATGGCACAATCGTTATGATTCGCCACGGCAACTACCTTACCATTTATGCCAACCTTGATGCTATAAGTGTAAAAAACGGAGATAAAGTGCGCGCAGGGCAAACACTCGGCACAATAATTACTGATCCTGACGAGGAGAACCGGGCAATCCTACACTTCGAGCTGCGCAAAGAACGCACAAAGCTCAATCCCATGCTCTGGGTCCGATAAAAAATTTCATGGTTAACTTTTATTAGTGTCGGTGTGCAACCGTAACGGTACACACCGGCACTAATTTTGTTTCCGTAATTATTCACTTAAAAATCATTCTAATTATGAAGAACTTCACATTCAGCCTAAAATGGCATAAAATCCTTCAGTCGTATCCGACAGAGATTCGCCGCGAGGTGCTTGATGCCGTCATCGAATATGCTGCTACCGGCAATATAATTGAACTGCAGCCGCTCTCAAAGATGGCATTTGACTTTATAAGATACGAGATTGACGAGAAGGCTCGGGCTCGCGAAGCGCGTGCGGCAAAGAAAGCCGCCGCGCAGCAAGCCACAGAATGCCATGATGTTGAAGAATCCAAAACTACAGATGAGCCACGGAGCGAACCGCAACGTCCGATGCCTAAGCATGAAAAACAGCTGTTCCCGGTCATTGACCCCGTACCGGTAAAAATAAAAGGAGGAAAACTTAAAATCGTGAAAACAAAAAAACCGGTCCTTATCAGATAACCGGGATATGCCATTAATTTTCAGAATTTAGAAGCCCATATCCTTTACCACCTTTTGAAGGGTTGCAACATCCACGGTCGAATACTCCGCCTTGTCATAAATGTCGATAAGGTACACTCGCCCCTCATTAGCAGCGGCAAGAATGGTATAAGTTATCACCCTTGCACCTCCTGACTTCCCTTTTCCTTTGGAAGTTATTGACATACGTATCTTGCGGATTCCGGGAGTAAGTTCATCGCCTTGAAATGGATTATTCTCCAAGGATGTTACCAGTTCTCCCAAATCTGCTTTAAGTGAACGGTGTCTCTTTGCGATAGCTTTTGCCGACCGTTCAAACCGGGTTGTGGTTAGCACCTCAAAGCTCATCGAGGAATGTCCTTGCTGATTTAACGCTACGTTTTCCGCTTTCTGCTAACCGGACTTCTTCCAGACCCTCACATATACGTGTGGTGAGAGTATCATTCTCATCTACGGGTGTAATTTTAAATGTTCCAATCCGTGATGTGAGCAGTACCGATTCCCCCTTCAATGCTTTGGTAAGGATTGCCGTCTGGTTGGCTCTAAAGTCTCTTGCGCTTACAATCTCCATAGTCTGTTCAATTTATCAGATGCAAAGATAACAAATGGTAGCCAATTTGGTACACACATTAATCATGTTTAACCTCTTGGACTGACTTTGTTAGTCTATCTGCAATGAGGCAACCAAAAAATCTGCGGCTGTGCGGGCACCGCACGGCATAGCATAGGCATGCAAAAAAATCCGCTCCGCTGCAGACCTTTTCGTTTTCTTTGACTACTTTTGCATTATATTAAACCAAAAGTCACAGCTATGCTTACTCAGATTATCAACGCTAAGATTCTCACTCCGTCCGGTTGGCTCAAGGATGGTTCGGTACTTATGCGCGATGACAAGATTCTTGAAGTTACAAACTGCGATCTCGCAGTTATCGGAGCCGAACTTTTTGATGCCAAAGGCATGTACGTTGTGCCTGGCGGCGTTGAAATCCATTGCCACGGCGGTGGCGGCAGAGATTTCATGGAAGGCACCGAAGATGCATTCCGCACCGCTATCCAGACCCACATGAAGCATGGCACAACAAGCATATTCCCTACCCTTTCGAGCTCATCGGTTGACATGATAAACCGTGCTGCTGAAACCTGCACTAAACTCATGGCAGAACCTGGCAGCCCGGTGCTCGGTCTTCACCTCGAAGGGCACTACCTGAACCAGAAAATGGCAGGCGGACAGATTCCAGAATACATCAAGGATCCCGATCCGAAAGAATACATTCCTATTGTTGAAACATGGGATTGCATCAAGCGTTGGGATGCTGCTCCCGAGCTCCCCGGAGCTATGCAGTTCGGCAAATACATAAGTGGCAAAGGGCTCCTTGCATCCGTAGCTCATACCCAGGCTGAATTTGAGGACATCAAGTCGGCATGGGACAACGGGTACACCCACGCTACCCACTTCTACAACGCCATGCCCGGTTTCCACAAGCGCCGCGAGTATAAGTATGAAGGCACTGTAGAGAGCATTTATCTTATCGATGACATGACTGTGGAAGTTGTTGCTGACGGCATCCATGTTCCCGCAACCATCCTTCGGCTCGTATATAAAATCAAAGGGGTTGAACGCGCTTGCGTAATCACTGACGCGCTTGCATGCGCTTGCGCCGAGGAGTCCGGAGCATTCGACCCGCGTGTCATAATCGAGGATGGTGTATGCAAGCTGTCTGACCGCTCTGCACTCGCCGGCTCTATCGCCACAATGGACCGCCTTATCCGCACTCTCGTCCAGAAAGCTGACATTCCTGTTGAGGACGCTGTGCGCATGGCGTCTGAAACACCTGCGAAAATCATGGGCGTGTACGACCGCAAAGGTTCGCTGTCAAAAGGCAAGGATGCTGACATTCTCATACTTGACCAGGATCTTAACCTGCGTGCTGTGTGGGCGATGGGCAAACTCGTTGAAGGCACCAACACCCTCTGATACAAAAAATACTTTTACGCTTCACTCTAATCCACCCCGACAATGAATCCCGTCAAACCCAAAAAAGCACTCGGTCAACATTTCCTTACCGATTTGGGCATAGCCCGCAGAATCGCGTCTACACTTGACGAATACAAGAACCTGCCAGTAATGGAAGTTGGTCCGGGAATGGGAGTCCTTACCCAATTCCTGCTCGAAGAGGGACATGACGTCAAAGTTGCGGAGGTGGACGGAGAAAGCGTGGAATACCTGAATAAGGAGTTCCCGCAGCTTGAAGGACGGATTCTTCACCGCGATTTCCTCACTACCGACCTTGCGGAGATATATCCTGACGGACAAAAATTCTGTGTAATCGGCAACTATCCTTATAATATCTCCTCTCAGATTTTCTTCCATGTCCTCGACTACAAGGACCAGGTGGTGTGTTGCTCCGGAATGTTGCAGCGCGAGGTTGCCGAAAGGCTTGCCGCCTCTCCCGGAGGAAAAGCTCGGGGAATATTAAGTGTGCTGCTCCAGGCATGGTACACTGTTGAATACCTCTTTACAGTTGACGAAAATGTGTTCAATCCTCCGCCAAAAGTAAAAAGCGGAGTCATAAAAATGGTAAGGAACGCGGTAACTGACCTCGGATGCGATGAAAAGCTCTTCAAAACAGTTGTCAAAACATCCTTCGGGCAACGCCGCAAAACTTTGCGCAATTCACTCCGCGGACTTTTCCCGCAGGGCGCGTCATTGCCGGACATACCGCTGATGGCTCTTCGTCCCGAGCAGTTGAGCGTGGAGCAGTTCATTGAACTAACCAATATTATAGCAAGCACAAGACAGCAAGCCTGATGAAGGAATATACACCGGAATACCTCGAAAACATCCGCAGCATTATTGAGCGCGGCGATGAGGAAGCTGCTCGCAATGAGCTTGCCGACCTTCATCCCGCGGATATAGCCGAACTGTATCAGGAGCTTGACCTTGAGCAGGCTGAGTTCCTGTACAAGTTGCTTGACGGCGACATTGCGGCAGATGTGCTCATGGAGCTCGATGAGGATGACCGCCGCAAGCTACTCAGCAACATGCCTGCGGAGGAGATTGCGAAGCAGTTCATCGACCACCTTGACACCGATGACGCAGTAGACATTATCCAGGAGCTCGACGAAGAGGACAGGGACAAAATCCTGTCACACATAGATGACGTTGAGCAGGCAGGCGACATCATAGACCTTCTGAAGTACGATGAGGACACCGCCGGTGGTCTCATGGGTACTGAGATGATTGTAGTCAACGAAAACTGGAGCATGCCGGAATGCATCAAGCAGATGCGCCTGCAGGCTGAGGACATGAACGAAATTTACAATGTCTACATCGTTGACAATGATTACCGGCTCAAAGGAATCCTGCCTCTGAAAACCCTCATTACCCATCCATCCGTGTCAAAAGTCAAGCACGTCATGGAGGAGGATCCGGTTGCTGTGAAAGCAGAAACTCCGGTAGATGAAGTGGCGCTTGAATTTGAGAAATATGACGTGGTGGCAATGCCGGTTATAGACTCCATAGGGCGACTTGTCGGGCGAATAACTGTCGATGACGTGATGGACCAGGTGCGTGAATCAACCGAGCGTGACTATCAGCTTGCATCAGGTCTCTCCAGCGACGTTGAAACAGACGACAAGCTCTTCACCCAGACAAAAGCACGTCTCCCATGGCTGCTTATCGGTATGCTTGGCGGAATCGGCAACTCGCTTATCCTCGGAAATTTTGAAAGCGGGCTTGCCATGGATCCGATGCTTGCGCTTTTCATCCCGCTGATCGGCGGAACAGGCGGTAATGTCGGCACACAATCATCCGCTATAGTGGTGCAAGGTCTTGCAAATGGCTCGCTGGATATGCGCCACTCCGGGCGGCAACTGCTGAAAGAGCTTGGAGTCGGGCTCATCAACGGATGCATAATCTCACTCCTTGTGTTCCTGTACAACTTCCTGAAACTCGGCACGGGGCATTTCACTACAACCCTGTCGGTTTCCCTGTCGCTATTCTCAGTTGTCATATTCGCGTCAGTATTCGGGACATTCGTGCCTTTGACGCTTGAAAAACTGAAAATCGACCCGGCACTTGCAACAGGACCGTTCATATCAATTACCAATGACATCATCGGCATGGTTATTTACATGGGCATCAGCACCGCACTCCTCTTCCACTTCGCCGGATAAATATAAGCGACATATTAATATTATTATCACTACCGACACAAAAAAGGTGCGCCAAAATCAATTTGACGCACCTTTTTTTATGCCGTTGTAGGTGGTATCAGAGGTACTTTGCAACCGCCTGGCTTATCTGTGCAGGATCAGCAACTCGGTCAAGCAGTTCGCCATTTACAATAATATAGGTAGTGGGAAGAAGCTGCACATTGTAGTTTGCAAGTGTCTGCACTCCATCGGCAGGAGAATTGTAAACAGTCACCCATGGGAGATTCTTCGCGCTCTGTTTCCACTGGTATTCATCCTCATCAAGTGCCACCTGGAAGATTTCAAGTCCAGACTTTGAATAGCGGTCATACACTTTGTTGAGCTCAACATTGTAAGCGGGAGATGCTTCTGCGCCATAAACGGTGAAACTGAGTATTACCACTTTGTTCTCTTCCGCAACCTTGTTGAGGCTGTGCTTTTCTCCTTTGTTATCGTAAAGTTCAATTTCAAACAATGCAACTTCAGGAGCTTCAATTGTTGCAACAGTGCCTGTGGCTGCCCTACGGTTACTGATAAAAAGGTTACGGAGGTACTTGGTGCGCGGGTCATCCGGGCGATATTGGTCAAATGCGTTTGCCACTGCGCCGATTATACGGTTGTCCCCCTTGTTTTCAGGATTGTATAACGCAACACCGCCGACTTTCTTGTTGATTATGTAGTAGGAAACAATTCCTGCGGGGTCGCCGAGCATCATTCCGCCAAGCTCGCGTTTCAGCAATGTGTCACTGGGAAGTGCGGCAAGCCCGTTGCGTGCAATAGCTTCGCGCACCCTGCGGTCAACATGCATGAGCATCTCAGCGCTCTCGCTTCCGGTGAGGGTGTACTCGGTGTCAAAAGCAGATGCCTTTGAAAGCACTGTCACACTTTCAATGCTGTCAATCGGGAAATATAGCGACTTGTCACCGAGGCGCAAGCGGTAAATGTCAGGATAACCGGCAGCAACATGGCTGAATTTGAAATCTCCTGCTCCATTGAGCTTTACAGAATCAATCGGAAACCAGCGTCCGTTTGATGAAGCCTCAAGCACCATAGTCTGCCCGTCGGCACCCTCAATCTGTCCGCTAACTTTCCATTCATTGCCTCCGCCGCAGCTTGCCAGTGCTATTAAAGCAGCTGAGCCAAGGCACTTTATAGTCATATTCAATGATTTCATATTAAACATTATATTATTTGGATTTGAGTCCACAAAATTACGATTTTTTTTTATCTTTGCGCGGATATTTACACATTATAATATAAACATGAAAATCTCATCATTTTTTGCTCTCGGAGCATTAGCACTCCTAACCCTGACTGCGGCGGCTCCACGCACAGTCAAAGCACCTGAATTTGAATCAGGAACCATCCGTTTCCGCATTGGAGCTGTACACCTTTCGGATACTGCAACAAGGATTGATGCAGACATATACTCTAAACCGAGATACTGGGTGACTGCCGATACGAATATTTATCTTGCAAGCCGTATTACAGACAATGAATATCCTGTGCGCCGTATCGAAGGCATGCCGCTGAGAGAGCATGTCTATGGCGGCGACTCAGCACATATACGCGCAACATTCGTTTTCGACCCGCTTGCACCATCCGACACAGTCTTTGATTTTCTGGAAAAAGGGGTGCCTGGAATGTGCGCGGCATAGACCTGAACTATAAGCCTAAAGGAATCAAGACCCATATAAGCGGAACAATAAAAAACAGACCTACTGCAAGCTGGCTCATATTATTGCCTGCCGGCAACGACATGAGGACAAGCAAAACCACCTTGATACCTGTGGATAACGGCAGATTTGAATATGACTTGTACACCACCGACACCCTTTCCTATGAGCTTATTATAGGCATAGAGCCGTTGGATGGCAGCTGGTATATCAATAAATTCTTTACAGAGGGAGTGCCTGTGAATCTCGAAATGGACGGCAGCAACAAGTTCAAGCAACTGAATGTTGGTCCACTCACTGAAAGAATGAACCAGTACATTGATAAAATAAACAGGATTTATAAGGAAAGCAGGGTATATGATGAACGTGACAGCCTTGATGATGCGCTGGAATTTTATGTGCCGAGGATGTATGAATTGCGCACCCTGCTTCAAGAAAAAGAGATATCCAAGGAACGGAGGGATTCCCTCTTTCAAGAATTAATGGCATTCCAGGAATCAGGAAATGACCTCACTCCGGCAGGGCAGATTGTAAAGAACCACATAGATTCTGTACAGAATCTGGCAGAACAAGCAAAATATCGTTTCCTTGAAACTGACGGGTCACTTGCCGCGCTAAGCATTATTTATGAGAGCCTTATCTATAACAGCAAAGAATTGCCTGCAAATCTGGAAATCTTCAAAAACGTTTATGCCGACAGATACCCGAATCACCCATACTCAATTGCACTAAGCCAACAGCTTAGCGATGAAAAGCCGGATGTAGGCAAACATTTTCCTGATTTCACCGCTCCGGATCTCCAGGGCAATATGCACACTCTTTCTGACCTCATCAAAGGCAAATATGCTATTATCGACCTATGGGCATCGTGGTGTGGCGGATGCCGCAAGCACTCCATGGAGCTGATACCCATATATGAGAAATGGAAAGACAAAGGATTCACAGTTGTAGGAGTGGCTCGCGAACTCGGTGACACACAAGCTATGAAGAATAGCATCAAACAGGACGGCTACCCGTGGCTCAACCTCGTGGAGCTTAATGACGCCGCAAACATCTGGAAGAAATACCGCGCCGCAAATGCCGGCGGGAAGACTTTACTTGTATCACCTGAAGGCACTGTGATTGCTGTGCAGCCGGAAGCCACAGAAGTTGATGCACTCCTGACCAAACTTATCGGCGACAAATAAAATATAAATAAAAAAATTACTACATTTGCAGAGTGCCCCGGCATAAGTCGGGGCGCTTATGCAATGGAGACAACCTTTCTTTTTGTTATTGAGATGATAGGCACGGTCGCTGCTGCGATAAGCGGCATTCGACTTGCTGCCACCAAGCGCTTTGACTGGTTCGGCGCTTATACAGTAGGACTCGTTACGGCAATCGGCGGCGGAACGCTCCGCGACCTTCTTATAGGCATTCCGGTGTTCTGGATGCAGAGCGGATGGTATGTCGGCATAACAGCATTCTCACTTGTAACAGTAATGGTGTTCCGCAGCTTCCTTGTGAGCCGCGACAAAATCCTTTTTATATTCGACAGCATCGGACTTGCATTATTCTGCGTAATAGGCATCCAGAAAAGCCTTGCTGCAGGCTACCCGATGTGGGTTGCCACCGTCATGGGCATAATCACCGGTGCATTCGGCGGTGTGCTTCGTGATATACTCATCAATGAAGAGCCGCTTGTTTTCAGAAAAGACATTTATGCAACCGCCTGCCTTGCCGGGGCGCTTGTGTGGTGGATCATAAATATATGCGGCGGCAGTCCGTTTGCGCAACAAATCAGTTGCGCGGCAACAGTGATACTGCTTCGTGTCCTTGCTTTGAAATATAATCTCTCCCTCCCCGTACTCGCAGTAGTGAATATGAAAAAAGAAAACCAGGACAAGCGCTAAACAGCGGCTGCCCCGGGTTTATTCAAAGAGAGAGTACACTATTTATATATAACTTAAAACTAAATATTCATTCTTTCTTCCCTACCTTATTCTGTTCAATCAAAGGGAATATGGTCTTATCAAACCGGTCACGGGAAATGATACGGTAATGGAAATGCACGGAATCATTAAACCTTCGGCTGTGGTGAGCAATATAGTTGCCCTCCGCAAACTGGGCGGCAAGTTCCGACCTGTCTTTTTCCTCATCAACGAACTGCATCCCCTTGGCTGACATGACTGAGTCTATAAGGCTCCACGTTTTCATCCAATCCTCTCCTGATGGCGGAACTATACCTTGCACACTACCGACAAATTCCGTGAGGAAAGTGTCATAAGGCACTACGCTATCTTTAATAAGGGAAAGGTTTACCCTATAGAAGTTTCCTTTGTAGCCTGTCGGCTCGTATAACGGACCCTCGAACGGTTCATCCAAGGAAAGCTCATATCGCAGATACCGTGCTGACGCAGCAGTATCGGCGAGTATATGCCCCGGACCAAAGAAATCCTGCATAAAATTCTTATACACGTCTCTGTATTGCGACACTGGATAATGGGTCATCTGATAATCCAAAGCTGCCGCTATTGAATCGACGGCATGTACAACGGCGCGCCTGACTCANNAACCTTTCCCTTATTAAAGATAGCGTGTTCCTCAGCCCCATACCGATTTTTGTGTAGCTGACATGACGCGTATATTAAACCAACCAACAATGGAAAAATGTACTTCAATTTCATCTTTCAATGATTATATGGATGGTCGGGCAGGTTTAGAATTTATATTCCACTCCGCCCATGATAGTTGTGCCGGGCATCGGGCATCCGTATATGACCTGATAGTGCTTGTTAGTGATATTGTCAACTTTAACTGAGAATGTCACTGGAACTTTTGCCTGAAGAGTGTATGCCGCCCGTAAGTTTAACAGTGTATAGCTTTCCTTGCCTGAGTCAGGCGCGCCGTTGTACATGCTCCAGATGCTGGTTTCATCGATGGTGAAGCTGAAATTGCCGGGAGTATAAGTAAGCTCGGTATTCAATTTGTTTTTAGGCGCATACTGTGTCTCGGCATTGGTGTGGAGATAGCTGTAGTTGGAGCTCAAGGTCACTTTTGGCGAAATGCGGTAAGCACCTTCAAGTTCAAAGCCTTTGTTGATGAAACTGCCGGTATTTTCATTTCTCGGGCGTCCGTCAACACGGATAGTCTGAATCATATTGTCACCGTTGATGAAGAACAAAGCTGCACCGAACATAAGGTTGCCATTAAGCAGATGCTGGCGATAGCTGAGTTCGTAATTCAGCATATACTCCGGCTTCAAATCAGGATTTGCCGGCGGATAAAGGTAAAGTTCGCGGATATTTGGCGCGCGGAAGCCTTTGCTGAAAGAAGCCTTGATGCTTGAAGTGCGGCTCGGACGCACAATGAACCCAGCCTGAGGCACCCAAACATTGCCGTAAGTTGAACCATGTTGCAACCTTACACCCGCATTCAGGTTAAGAACATTGTTTATAAGCCCCTGCTGCATCATCACATAGCCGGCTATTTCGTTGACATGGTGAGTGGATTCAGATGAGCGCACGCTCGGGTCCTCCTTGCCGGTGTTCCAGATGTGACCGCCCCAATGCTGGAAATCAATGCCGGCAGAAAGGGTGTTAGCTTTCCAAAGGTAAAAATTCTCGTATGCGGTAACACCCATATTATAATCGGTGGAGTTGAAAAGATAGTTCTTTGGTTCCGTGCCGGGAGTATTGCCGTCATCAAGCTTATGGCGTCCCCAGTTGATATAAGCCTGCACTCCTCCGTCAGCTTTCTCATAGCTATTTTTCAGATAAACTCCGCCTGTGCCACGGAAAATCCTTGTCCACATATTCTCAAGGGGAGCCTGGATAGTTCCGGGATTGCTTGCATAGCTTTGCGTCATGTCAAGCGTTCCGCCATAAGACCAATTTGAAGAAGCGGCATAATTTATCTGCACAAATTCATTTGCAAGCCAAAAATCGCTGTTGGCACGGTAGCCGTTACTCTTATCAAGCTGACCGGAAAGAGTCATTGAGAGCTTGTCTTTCTTAATGCCTGTTGAGAGCGCGAATTTCTGGGTATTGAATGAACCGAACATTGCGCGTGCCCTGCCTGTCACACCATCCTGCTTCTGACGGTGGGTAACAAGGTTTATAGAGCCGCCCATTGCATTAGAACCATACAGCAGCGATGAAGGACCTTTCACCACCTCTACGCGCTCCACACCGTTCGCCACATAAGTATCCGGGAGAGAATGACCGAACACTCCAGCCCATTGCGGCTGACCGTCAATCATAAACAGCACTTTGTTTCCCTGACCCACGCCACGGATATTTACAGTGCCCGCACTTCCGCCTGACACTCCGTAACCGGCAAAACCTCGCTCAGTAACAAACAATCCGGGAACTTTTGATACCATTACAGGCAGAAGCGAACTTTCACCGGACTGCTCAATCTCCTTAGACGTCACCTGTGTGACATTGAGCGGCAACAGATCGGGATTAGTTTTGATAGGCGCTGTAACCACAACCTCTCCTAACTTAACTGTATCACGCAAAGCATCATCCTTTGCAGCCGCAGTAAAAACAAGTCCGACGCCAAACAATGCCGAAACTAAAACAACCCTCGTTTTCATAAATAATTCAGTGAATATATAGTTAATTTTGCCGCAAAAGTAAACCATTTCCTTGATATTGCAAAATATTACACTTAAATTTGCAACAAATACCACTTAACTGAGATATAGGAATGGATAGACACGAAATAGATTTCTTTGACGCATTATCAGAACACTGGGATGATGATGAAATACTCTCTACTCCTGAAAAGGTGAAAGAGGTGCTAAGCTACTTCGCCATCGCCCCCGGAATGGATATACTTGACCTTGGAACCGGCACTGGAGTGCTTATTCCATACCTTTCGGAACTTACCGGAGAAAACGGCAAAATTGCCGCCGTGGATATCTCGGACGGAATGCTTGTCAATGCAATAATTAAATTCGGCAAGCTCCCGAATGTAAAGTTCCACAAAAAAGACTTTGAAGAGGAATCCTTGGATGGGACATACGACCGGATTATATTATATTGCGTCTATCCTCACCTGCATAGACCGCAGGAAACCTTGCACCGGCTCATTGACAACAATCTCAAGCCGGGAGGCAGCGTTTTCATAGCTTTCCCCACAGATGAGGAATTCATAAACAACATCCACGGGGAACGAAAAGCCGAGAGCGACCTTCTTCCACCAGCCGGGACACTTGCCGCAAGATTCCGGGAATGGGAGCTTGACGCAAGTACAGTGGCATACAATCCGGGGCTGTATATAGTAGAGATAAAGAAAGATTAGTACTTGACACCGTTGCGCGTCAATAGTTCTTTAAGACAGAAATTCTCCTCGCGCAGCTTGTCAACCTGTTCGCGCAAATCATCAAGCCGGTCAGACAAGCGGTCATTGCGCTCTGTCAAATGGCAGATACGTTCCTCCAGCTCCGCTTCCCGCGACTTTGACAAATCGTCTGTCATGTGAGCTTGAGCATGGATGTGCTTCAGCAATGCTGTAAGGGCATCATCGCCCTCGGCGAGATGAGTATGGGGCGGCACAACCGGCACAGAATCAACCTTTTCCTCGACCATGTAATCCGAAAAATCATCAGTCCGGAAGATTTCCTTCAGTTTGTCCAACTTCTCCTCAGGCAACCTGCTGCGACCATTTTCTATAGCCGACAGAAAACTTGGACGCACCGACAGCATATCAGCAAGTTCCCTTTGGCTCAACCCAGCCTTTTTTCTCAGCTTAACTAAATCCAATCTGCTCATAGCCATTAACAATTTGAACTTCAACACAAATTTAGCCAAGTTACACGGCATATCAAAATTTTTTTTGCCATGTAAAATGCAGATGTGGGTGCATTTGATTGAAAAGTGTTATTTTTAAGGGGCAAAAATGATTGAAAAGTGTAGCCATAAACCCCTATTTTTGTTTGAAAAGTGTATATATTTGTAGGTAAATCCGTTTGAAAAGTGTAATTTTACGGCATAATCCACTAATATACTTGACCTCATGCTTTACCGAAAAATTGAAAGAGCAATCCGACAACGCCTTGAAGAAACAGGAGACAAGGTGCCAGTAGTCAGCGGAGCACGCCAAATCGGAAAGTCCTACATAATACGCCATATCGGAGAAAATATGTTCAAAAATTTCATTGAACTAAACCTCATATCCAGCCAGGAAATGCGTCAGGCATTTAGCAATGTCCGGAATATAGAGGACTTCTATCTTGTATTGAGTGCATTTGCAGGTAACTCCTTAGGCACAAGAGAGGATACCTTGGTGTTTATCGATGAGATACAAGAGTGCCCAAATCTGCTGACATTACTGAAATTCCTGAACAGCGACAACAAATACAGATATATAGCAAGCGGTTCGTTACTTGGAGTGACTTTGCGCCAAACCACTTCCATACCCATAGGTTCAATTGAGATTATGCCTATGTTCCCACTTGATTTCGAGGAGTTCCTTATTGCAAATGATTTCGGGACAGAAGCTATAGAGGAGCTCAAAAAGTGCTTTTCCGAATTTAGAAGTCCCGAGGCATCATTCCATCAGAGAGTCATGAACCTATTCCGCAGGTATTTGCTTGTCGGCGGCATGCCTGATGCAGTAAATGAATTTCTGGATAGCCACAATCTGGTAAAGGTGAGAAAAATACAGAATGACATACACACACTATACGCGGCTGATGCAGCCAAATACGATTCTGCTAACCAACTCAAGATACGCAAAATATATGACTTGATACCCTCCAACATGGAGAACAAGAAAAAAAGAGTGGTGTACAGGAACATAGAAGAAAAAAAAGGAAAACGCAGTTCAGACTACGAGGAGGAGATGGAGTACCTCATATCTTCCGGGGTAGCCCTTGAAGTCAAAGCTATCTCCAACCCTAAATTTCCACTGATAGAAACCGAACACAAAAACCTTCTCAAACTGTATTTAAATGATGTAGGGCTTTTATCTGCAATACTGTTTCACCTGAATCCACGACCAATCCTTGAGGATGAAAACAGCATCAATCTGGGATCTCTATACGAATGTGCGGTTGCCACCGAACTTGCCGCACATGGACATCGCCTTTTCTACTATGACAACCGCAACCATGGTGAGGTTGATTTTCTAATTGACGATTACCACACACTTAGCGTAACACCGCTTGAAGTAAAATCCGGCAAAGACTACCGTATTCACAGCGCATTATCGCGCTTTGTTTCAACACAAGACTACCATATACGCAAAGGTTATGTCCTTTCAAACGCTGAAATCATTGAACAAAAAGGACATATCATATATTTACCAATATACATGACTATGTTTTTTGATGCGTCAGGAGGTGAGGATGAGATACTGATATAAGGAGCTGCGGCACATGTCGCGAAAGAACAATCAACAGTCCTCATCTGACTTGCCGAATCACCAAACACAAAGCTGAATCATGAATATCAAATCATTCACCAACAACCTGTCGAAATACGCCAGCTACTATAATCCGGCGGCATTTACCGCAAAAATAAAGAAGGTTGCACGCAAAGCCGGTGTCAAGATTGCCTATGTAGCTTTGCTTCTATATTATACCACTTTTGACAAAGCTCTACCAGTCAAGGACCGGCTGATGGTAGTTGCGGCACTTGGCTATTTCATCTTGCCTATAGACATAGTGCCGGACGCATTCCCTGGCGGATTCGCCGATGATGGCGCGGCACTATTCTATGTACTGAAGCATGTTTGGAAAAATCTCACACCCCAGACAAAGCAAAAGGCGCAGAATCGCATCACGGAATGGTTTGGAGAAATTAAAGAATCTGACCTGCACATACCAGGGACATGAAAAAACCAATGAAAAGCATAGTCCGTCCTGGATTTTAACCTAATATTCCTTGAACAATCGGGTTCATTAATAGTTATCATATAAGAAGACCACAAAGGTCCTTTCACATATGAGAATTACAGTATTAGATGGTTACGGGATGAATCCCGGAGACCTTTCATGGAACAAACTCGAAGAATTAGGAGACGTGACGGTTTACGATCGCACGGCTCCATCGGAAGTAATTAATCGTTCAGCAGGTGCGGACATTCTTCTCACCAATAAGGTGGTTCTTGATCGACCTGTCATTGAAAAACTTCCGGATCTAAAGTATATAGGCGTCCTTGCGACTGGATACAACGTCGTGGACACTGATGCTGCACGTGAAAAGGGTATAGTTGTCACCAACATTCCATCCTATAGCACAGCCTCGGTGGCGCAGATGGTATTTTCGCTTTTGCTTGCCATTACCAACGGGGTTGAACACTATACTTCTGACAATCGCGCGGGACGCTGGAGCCGTAACGCCGATTTCTGTTACTGGGATGCTCCGCTGACTGAGCTTGCAGGAAAGACTTTCGGTATAGTAGGTTTCGGTCACATTGGAAGCAAAGTCTCCCGAATAGCCCTCGCTTTCGGCATGAAGGTTATGACGTTGTCATCAAAATCCGCCGATTCACTTCCTGACGGCGTTGAGAAAGCAGAGAGCCTTGACCAACTTATCAGAGAAAGTGATGTGCTTTCGCTCCATTGCCCTCTCACGGATTCAACCAGGCACCTCATCAATGCAGATACACTGGCGAAGATGAAACCGTCGGCAATATTAATCAATACCGGACGAGGTCCGCTTGTTGACGAGGATGCGCTCGCCGATGCACTGAACAAAGGAAAATTGCGAGGCGCAGGTGTGGACGTCATGTCTTGTGAACCTCCGACAATTGACAATCCTCTACTATACGCGCGAAATTGCTATACAACACCACATCTGGGCTGGGCAACATTTGAAGCCCGCCAGCGCCTGATGGACATTGCTGTTGCAAACGTGGCAAACTTCATCGAAGGCACTCCCACCAACGTTGTCAATTAATAATTCAAAATATGTCAAAATCTACATTAACTTTAAGAGGTGTTTTATCAGCACTCTCAATTATATTAGGAACAATTCTTATGAATGCACAGACATCTTATATCTTTCTCGCACCAGGTGTGGAGGAAGTTGAAGCAACCGCAACAGTAGACGCACTACGCAGAGCGGACATCCCCGTTACAGTAGTAGCCGTATCAGACAATCTTCAGGTAAAAGGCGCAACAGGGCAAACACTTGTTGCTGACTCCCTGATTTCAGAGATCAATACTGGTGATGCCGATTGGTTAATCATCCCCGGTGGAGATCCCGGCGCACAGAACCTCTTTGCAAATGATGAAGTGAAAGCAAAGATACTTGCACACTACCAAAAGAATGGTCGTATAGCTTCTATTTGCGCAGGTCCTGCAGTAGTCCTTGCACCCCTTGGAGTGCTCAAAGGCAAGAAAGCGACATGTTATCCCGGCTTAGGAGAGGCAATCAATTCAAACGATGGCGAATATGTGAAACAAACCGTTGTTATTGAACCCAACCTCATTACCTCTGAAGGTCCCGGCACAACTTTGCCTTTCGCAATAGAAATCATCCGCGCTACAAAAGGTGATAAGGCAGCTGAAGCAGTCGCTTCAGGTATGCTTGTTAAAGAGTAAAACAATTCAAAAAATATCCCGGAAGCGATTTTAAAGCAGGTTCCCCGGTCGTTTTTTCAAAAATAAAGACAGATGGAACATATTATCTTATATGCCATAGTCCCGATAATAGTGGTTATGCTTGCAGGCTATATTTCGGGAAAGAGAGGTGTTTTCAATGGCAACGACTCAAAGAAATTCAATAAGGTTGTCCTTGACTATGCACTTCCGGCAGCCCTGTTCATCTCCATTGTTGATGCCACAAGAGCAGATCTTGTAAAGGATATGAAACTCACCATCGTAGCCTCTGTGGTTATCATCGGGTGCTTCATGGCCACATA